>CAUSGP010000007.1:0-19505 GCA_963531075.1 uncultured Actinomycetaceae bacterium
ACACCGTTCATCTTCGCAATGGCGTCCAAATTCGCCCTCGAGAGATCTTTGCGTGCGTGTTGGTCCGCCCCGGAAAGTTCAATGAGCGTCAAAGCAGACTTTTCTTGCGAATTCTGGGCATAGACGGATATACCCGCGCCGATAACGGCCTGCCCGTTGAGGAGAAGGATGAGGAAAATCGCTATGAGTACGATGGTCGAACGGTTTCGGCGCGGCAGGCTTGGCAACTCGCTGCGCAGTAAAGATCTGACGCGATTCATCGTCCACCTCGTTTCGTCTGTCCGTTAGATAGTGCAACGGTTCGGCTCGCTATATCAGCAACGCGCGGATCGTGGCTGGCGATGAGCACCCCAATTCCCTCATGTGCGCATTCGGCGAGCGCGCTGAGCACTTGGCCAGCGTTGGCCTCGTCTAGAGCAGACGTCGGCTCGTCGGCTAGAAGCAGAGCCGGAGAATTCACTAGAGCCCTGCACAAAGCGGCCCGTTGCGCTTCACCTCCCGAGAGCTGTTTGGCGGGAGTATCCATGACCTGATCAAGCCCGAATCGTCGCATCGCCGCTCTTCGTTCGTCATCAGAAGAATGCAGGGCTGCAACGGCGAGATTTCCCGCGAGTGTGATCTCCCCTAGCAGATTCGCATTCTGAAATACGATTCCGATCGTCTTCGCCCGATACAATGCCTGATTCTTCACGGTTTGGCCATCGACTCCGTCGATTTCCACCTTTCCTGACGTGGGAGTCGAGAGAAGCCCCGCGATTCGCACAACGGTCGATTTTCCGACACCCGAAGGGCCGGTCAACCACACCACTTCGCCGCGCGATACCGTGAGATTCACATTCTCAACAACGGCTTGCTCTCTACCTCCCACACGATACCTCTTGGACACTCCTTCGAGCCGAAGAAGCTCCTTACCCCTGTTTTCTCGGCTGTTTACCAGTTTTCGTTCGCTCATTCGAGCCTCCAAGCAGACCTCAACCAGGTCAGCCTATCAATCTGTCGATATAGGTAAGCAAAAAACTGCATGTCGAGTCTCCTGCACCCGTACGCAGTAGAAGCTTCGCGTTGACGCATCCACGCATCCCCGACAACCTTTTGTTCCTAGCGTCTCGGCTCTGTTGACTCATTGAATGAACAGGAGACGCCTGCACGGCAAGATTGCCCAGCAAAAACTGCATGTCGCTCGAGTTCTCGCTTCTCGCCCACACAAGAGCACGTTTCTGCAACGCGGGAAACATGGACTTTACCTCCCGACCGTTGGAGAAGACGTAGTGAAGCGACACCGATGTGATCGCCAACCTTTGCCGAATCTCATCGTTTCCCGGCTCGAATTCTTTCAACGCTGATTTTTCCAGTTCTGGATCAATTTGAAGTGCAACTTGCGCAGTATCGAGATACTCAGAGAGTTGTTCGGGCGCTATTTCGCGCGAGAAAGCCTTCATGCGGCTTTCGGCAAGTTTGACTCCGTTCCGCCACCGCTTGTCACCAGCGGCCTTGAGTACAGCGTAGGCTTCGAGCTGAGTTATCGGCCTATCTCCGAGCTTTCCAACGGACTTCCATAGGTTGTCACACATTTCGTCAGTGACAGCGTCGGAAAATCTTGGCCCCAAGATTCGTGATGCAAGATAGGTACCGTGAATCACGCTTCCCACGTCTCGTGCCCCTTTCGCCTCGGGAAGGTCGAAAAGCCCGTCATCGCGCTGATAGTGCACCACTTCGTCGTAGAGCTGGTCGGAAACCCCCGTCTCCTTTGCCCTGTCTCCGCCGAAATACCTCCCGATCTGGGGTGCGAAAAAGCACCCCAGACCGAGCAGAATGAGAACCGCCACGATCATACGGATATGACCATGCCGTCTGAAACTCTTCGCCACGCCGTCAGATGTGCGCATTGGCTACGCGGAGATTGCCGTTGTAAAAGGCCGTGGCGGTTGCATCCATCCCGAGATAGACCATGCCCCAGCCTCCGCACACGGTTCCGCTGAGATATGAACCCTTGGCGCCGTTGTCGTTCGTCCACACAAGCGTCGCCGAGTCCTGCCTACTGTCCTCAATGTTCACACCCTTAATGGAAATTGAACCGAGACCAATTTGGTAAAAGGACGTCGTGTTCCTGATCCATTGCGGGGAAGCGGTCATAGTCGCAGAAGTCTGAAACCTCCCGCACACTCCCCATGTCCCCGACTGGATCCACGCATTCGACGTGAGGGTCTCCCCATTGTCAAAGCTCACTGTGGAAGAATTTTGGGTCGCATTCGCTGACGTGGGGGCGAGTATGTACATGAAAGCCAACGCTGCCACGGTTATGGCAGCAGACCGGGATTTCATGATAAAATCCTCCTTACGCAATTAATTTTGTTATTGGTGTTGGAAAGCGTCGGAACCGCTTTCCAACACTTACGGTAGTATCGTCGTTGACGTATGCAAGAGCCTTTGGGCATCTATCTTGGTGTCCAAAGGCTCTTTTTGTCGGTATTGCACTCTAGAGGAAAGAAACCCTAGATACGCAGGCTAGTAGCACGCAAAGATGAAATGGCAGTTATTTGATTTTCTAGTTATATTCTGTCTTGTTCGCAGCATTCCCCTGCTCTCTAGTCTCATTCTGTTCTCTGTGCTCGCAGTGAGAGCACAGCGAGAACTATGCCTGCGACACGTGAAGCTTCAACGATGGCCTGGAGCGGACAGGTGCGAGTCCGAGGCGAACGTACAGGAATTGCAGCGGCAAACGCGGCAGCGAACCTGTTGACCTATCTCCACACCGTGCAGGCATCTACTTCAGCACGCACGGAATGCATCTTCGAGAGCAGCTTGCCCAGACTGTAACGGGCAGAAATCTCAAGCAGAGCGGTACCCTTGAGAGGTCTGCGCGCACTCGTAGCTTGAGGCGTCTCTCCCCGCGTCCTCGTCGAAGGAGGTCACATGATATCCGGACGCACGGGGGTTTTCGTGCTTTTCGGCTCACCTGTCGAGCACTCGCTTTCCCCTGCCATTCACAACACGTCCTTCGCTGAGCTTGGGCTCGACTATGTCTACCTCTGTCATGACGTCGCTCCCGCGGCAATCGGCGCCGCCGTTGAGGGCGCGCGCGCAATGGGCTTCGCGGGCTTCAACGTGACGATGCCGTGCAAAGCCGCCGTGATTGAGCATCTCGACGAGCTCTCCCCCGCGGCCCGGCTTATGGGCGCGGTCAACACGGTCAAGCGCGAGGGCGATCGGCTCATCGGCCACAATACCGACGGGGCGGGCCTGCTGCGGTCGGTTACCGAGCGAGGCTTTAACGTGGCGGGGGCCGACATCACGGTCATCGGTGCGGGCGGCGCGGGCTCGGCGGTTTACACTCAAGCCGCGCTCGACGGCGCGGGGAAGATCTCCGTTTTCAAACGCGCCAACGCGTCCTTCGGGCCGACGTCGCAAAAGATCGCCGCGCTCTCCGAGCGCACGGGCGTAAATCTCAGGCTCACCGACGTCGCCGACGAGGCAGCCCTCGAGCGGGCCGTTCGGGAGGCGGACATCGTCGTGGACGCCACCCGGGTGGGCATGGCGCCCCTCGAAAGCCAATCAAATATCAAGGAAGAATGGCTCCGCCCCGGCCAGGCCGTAGTGGACACCGTTTACCATCCCCGCGAGACGAAGCTGCTCGCCCTCACCGCCCGGGCCGGAGCCACCCCAATCGATGGGCTTGGAATGCTCTTGTGGCAGGCCGCCATCGCCGAGGAAATCTGGCTCGACGTCGCCATGCCGGTCGATCGGGTGCGTGAAGCGGTTTTCGGCAAATCCGCCTACATCGAGAAAAGCACAAGCCGTTAACCGCGTCCGTGAGGCAGTTTTTGGACGCGTCCGTGAGTGCGCTAGCGAACCTGAGACCCGATTTCACCGACCCTCAAAGCCTTTCCCAAGGCATATGCCGCGACGGCGCATATGGTGACCACCGCCAGTGAAGCGAGGTGGGTCGACATCGCCTGCTCGTCGGCTCCTCTCAACTCCTGGGTGATGTTCACGACGGCGTGGAAGGCACCGCACATAAGGAGTCGCTGAGTCCACGACCCCACCCAAAGGAAGGCCATGACGCTCACGATCAGAACGGTCGAGGCCATGAAGGCGGCCACCGCCACGACGCCGCCCTTGAAATACTGGATGTGGCACAGGCCGAAGAAGAGCCCGTTGATGAGAATGCACGCCCACGGCCAAAGCCTGGCTGAAAGGGCTCGGTACATCACTCCCCTGAAGCCGGCTTCTTCACACCATGCCCCGATGGTCTGGCCGACGATCACCATGGCGAAGGCAACTGGCCCCGACCATCCTTTCGGGACGAACGAGAGATTTCCGCTTTTCATCAGCGTGAATGTTCCGATAGCGCATAGCGCGATCACCAGAGCGAGCCCCATCCACGCGCGCGCAAAAAGTACAGACGAGGCACGTGGCGCGTCGTCCGGGAACCACGAGGGCACGATAAGGCGACAAATGATTCCCGCAACAAGCGGCCCTAGCATGACAAACGGCAGAATCTCGTAAGGGAATCCAATCTCGTCTTGCAGCAACCTCATAAGGAGTGAAGCAGGTATCATCAGCCCGACCCACAACACCACAAGGGCATAAGGCCGCCCTGATATCGCCGCATTTCTACGATCAATCATTTCTTCCTCCTTGAGGTTGAGCACGACTCGTGGTGCCGTGCGAATCACCCTGACAAGGTTAGGAAGTATCCCCCACGTCAAACATGGGGCCCTCTGGCGCATTTTGAGGGAAAAACTAGAAGAATCCGTGTCGGGATAACCCGACATCGGTGCGCAAGGTGGGACTCGAACCCACACGCCCTAGGGCACCAGAACCTAAATCTGGCGCGTCTACCAATTCCGCCACTCGCGCGCTGCCATCACATTCTAACGGCTTGCGAGGCCCCAGGCTATCGCATTCCGCGACGGCGACCCCGAGGCGACCATCCAGCCGGGCAAACGAAACGACGTCGTTCTAATCGATCCCCAGCTCTTTGCGCAGGCGGGCGACGTGTCCCTTTGCCCTCACATTGCGCTTGGCGAGAAGGATCTTGCCGTCCTTACCCACAACGAAGGTCGAGCGGATCACTCCACGCACGATCTTGCCGTAGTTTTTCTTCTCCCCGAAGGCTCCGTAGGCTTCCATGACGTCACGATCGGGGTCGCTGGCCAGCGGGAAGTTGAGGCTTTCACGCTCTTTGAATTTCTCCAGGGATGCCGTCGAATCGGGCGAGATGCCAATGACTGCGTACCCGGCGCTTTCGAGCGAGTTTAAACTGTCCCGAAAATCGCAGGCCTCCGTGGTGCATCCCGGAGTCAGCGCTTTGGGATAGAAGTAGACGACCACGCCTTTATCCGCACGGCTCAGCATCCTGGAGAGCCGAACGTCGCCGTCGGTGGTGGAAAGGGTGAAATCAGGCGCAATATCGCCGACATCAGGTGTAACCATGGAACTATCTTGCCACTGCCCACGTTCACTCGGCGAGAAAACCACCGCGGTGGCTGCGACGGCAAGAAACCCCCTGGCACACTAAACACATGAGCGAGATCGATTCGGATGCCATAGGCCCCTCCTGGTTGTCACCCGACGACCTGCGATTCGTCCGCGAGAAGGTCCCCATGGTCTACGTCGACATCGTCCCGGTTCGCTTGGACGAAAAAGGCGGATTGGAAGCGGTGGGAATGCTGTTGTGCGTCGACGACGACGGAATCAACCGCGCATTCCCCTCCGGACGCATCCTCATTTATGAGACGATTCGCGATGCACTCACGCGACATATCGATAAAGACCTCGGCCCCATGGCTCTCCCCCGTATCCCCGCCGTTCTCACGCCGTTCACGGTGGGCGAATACTTCCCCATGCCCGGCGAAGGGTGGCATGACCCTCGCCAGCACGCGGTTTCTCTCGCCTACATCGTGGCTATGCAAGGCGATTGCAACCCGGGCGACGATTCGCTTGAGTTCTCATGGTTCACGCCAGGGGAAGCCCGCACGCGCGAGCTTCAAGCCGAGCTTACGCCGGCTCACGCCTCATTGCTCCGCCGAGCCCTCGCCGCGCTGGGCTGCGACGCTTAGAACAAGCGGCGCAATCGCCCGAAATGCCTTGCCCCGATGCGATAGGGCAGCTTTTTCCTCGGGTGAAAGCTCAGCGTTGGAAACCGAGTGACCTTCCGGCTTGAATATCGGGTCATAGCCGAAACCGTTCTCACCTCGTTCGGCGCGCAGAAGACTGCCGCGCATCCGAGCTTCCACCACTTCTTCACGCCCGTCAGGGGCGACCATTGCGGCAGCGCACACGAAAGAGGCGCCCCTGTGTTTTTCCGGCACATCGGCCATCTGCGCGAGCAAAAGGCGCAGATTTGCGACGTCGTCACCGTGTTTGCCGCACCATCGAGCGGAGAAAACCCCGGGCGCGCCGCCCATCGCGTCCACGCATATGCCAGAATCATCGGCCAGGGCAAGCAAACCGGTCTCTTTGGCTACCTGCCGGGCCTTGATAAGCGCATTGCAGGCGAAGGTCACGTCGTCCTCGACCGGCTCGGGAATATCGAAAGCATCGGCTCCCACGATCTCGACACCCGGCAAAAGGGGTAAAAGTATGGCCCGCAGCTCGGTGACTTTATGCGAATTACGGGTGGCAAGCACTATTTTCAGCGGACCCGTACCGCCCGTTTTCGCCGCCTTCGCACCACTCATCGCTCGATCCACCCGTTCACGATACGGGGATCGAAAGGATTTTCACCCGTCAACGCCTTCTTCTGTGCTGCGGCTAGAATTGCGTTCCCCGCACAGGCCAGATCCAGAAGCTTCCCCAGTTCATCCCTCGTAAAGGGCGCGTGCTCGGCGGTTCCCTGGATCTCGATGAACTGTCCGGCGCCTGTGGCAACCACGTTCATATCGGTGTCAGCACGCGAATCTTCTTCATAAGGCAGGTCGAGCACGGGAAGCCCATTGACGATGCCCACAGAAACGGCGCTGACGGTGTCGCTGAGAACCGGCTTTCGAGGATGGACAATGCGCTTGCCCACCGCCCAGTCGACGGCGTCGGCCAGGGCCACGAAAGCACCCGTGATCGAGGCGGTGCGGGTTCCGCCGTCGGCCTGGAGGACGTCGCAATCAAGCTGGATCGTATTCTCTCCGAGGGCTCGCATATCCACGCAAGCGCGAAGGGCACGCCCGATCAGGCGCGAAATTTCGTGAGTCCTGCCGCCGATTTTTCCCTTGACTGATTCTCGGGAGGAACGCTCGTTTGTTGCCCGAGGGAGCATCGAGTATTCGGCGGTGACCCAACCTAAGCCGGAATCCTTCCGCCACCTCGGCACCCCCTCGGTAAACGAGGCGACGCACAAAACCGTAGTTTTGCCGAAGGATACGAGAACGCTGCCCTCACCGGCCTCAAGCCAGTTACGGACAATGGACACGGGACGCAGCTCGTCGACGGCACGGCCGTCTGCTCTTTGACTCATGCGTGCGATCCTACCCGCTATCAGACGCGATACTCCTCGCCGGGAAGAACGACCCTCACGGGACCGTCGTAAACATGCTCCGCGCTGCGTCGAACCGACTCGGGATCGGTCCATGGTTGAAGATGAGTCAAAAGCAGCTGTGCCACTCCGGCACGCTGGGCCAACTCCCCCGCCCGTGAGCCGGTCATGTGGACGCCACGGACCGAATCGCGCCCGTCCTCGAAAGCGCACTCGGAAAGCAGAAGGCCAACCCCGCGGGCCATCTCGACCTCGGTGTCGCATAGGTCGGTGTCACCGGTATAGGCCAAGGTCACAGATCCCGAGCCCAGATCGCTCGGCCCGCTCACGCGCAGCCCCACACATGGGACGGTATGTTCGGCCGCAAAGGCCTCAAGCCGCATCGGCCCGATTTCCAGAACGTCGCCCGGGCCTATCTCTTTGAATTCGAATTCGCCCTCGTACGTCTCCTCATCCGGGTCTCCGCCGAGTTGCCTCGTTCGGAACTGACCGTCGCCGGGGCTGTAGACCGGGATTCGAGGCAGTGGTCCGCCGGGCAGCCACCTCCTGTAAACCTGCATACCGATAATGTCTGCACAGTGATCCGTGTGCAGGTGGCTGAGCACCATGGCGTCCAAATCAGCCGGATCGAGGTATTTGAGAAGCTGACCCATCGCGCCCGGGCCAAAATCGAGAACCACCGAATAGGTGCGCAGCTTGCCGTCCTGGTCCTGCCCGTCGGCTTGGAGCAGGTAAGCCGACGCCGCGGAAAACCTGCCGGACATCGAACCCGAACAGCCAATGACCGTGAGCCTCATGCGTTCACCCCCAAGCCGATATGGGAAATCGAGTGAGCTCCGCCCGCCTCCGGGCCGAGGAATCTGCGAGCCAGCTCGCCGAAGCGGTCAGGATCGCCTGTGGAGTAGAAGCGCCGCACCGGCTCGTTGCCCGCAGGAGCGAAAAGATCCTGGGATGCCAGTTTGCGGTAGACGTCGCGGGCCGTCTCGTCCGCCGACGAAACGAGCGTGACCGATTCGCCCATGGTGTAACCGATCGCGCCGGCGAGCAACGGGTAATGCGTGCACCCGAGTACGAGCGTATCGACTTCCGCTTCGCGAACGGGCGCGAGATAGCGCTCGACAACCGCTTCAACCTTCGGCCCCGCAGTGATCCCTGCTTCGACCAATTCGACGAATTCGGGGCAGGCGGCCGTTGTCAGCTCCAAATGGGGGGCGGCGGCGAAGGCGTCTTCGTACGCCCCCGACCCTATCGTCGCGGCTGTTCCGATCACGCCGATGCGTCCGTTGCGCGTTGTCGCCACAGCGCGCCTGACAGCCGGCTGGATAACCTCCACGACGGGGATCGAATTGCCCGTCTGGTAGCGTTCACGAGCATCGTGCAGAACTGCGGCGGATGCTGAATTACAAGCGATAACAAGCATCTTCACACCGGATTCGACGAGGTTGTCCATGATGCCAAGTGCAAGCTCGCGGACGTCGGCAATCGGCTTGGGACCGTAGGGAGCGTGAGCTGTGTCGCCTATGTAGGTGATCGACTCTTCGGGAAACTGGTCGATGATCGCCCGGGCCACGGTCAGGCCGCCAACGCCGGAGTCGAAAATGCCTATAGGGCGAAAGTCCATAGACAGAACTTTATCGGTGTGGGGTCTTGTTCCTCGCGGCCAAAAGCAGTGACTCTTGCCACCAGGTGACCATTGTGTAGAGGACGCGAAGCAACTCGTCGGGCGTTTGGACCTCCCGTTCATTGCCTTTTCCGTTTGCCCCGGTGATGTCCTGTGCCACCTCGTATATCTCGCGACCGTCGTCTTCGCCATGGATGTTCAGGCGCGACGCCAGCACGAGGCGGATGGAGTTGATCGCCGAGATCCATCCCGACATGTCTTCGTTTCCCACCCATACGTCGTCCGTCGATCCGTTGACCGAACGCCACAGCAGGAAAAGATGCTCGGCTTTGGCCACAGACAGACTCGGAGAGGTCATCTCCCGCAGAGCCTGCGCCTGCGCGGGATCTTCCGACATGTCAGGCAGCAGGCGGAACATGGCATCGTCTATGGGTCTCGGTGAAGGGCGCTCCGCTTCCGCGGCCTTCTCAGCCACACCGGTGAGTTCCGTTTCGTAAGCGGCCAGGGGATCCGAGGGGTCGCGTTCGGCGAGGTCGTTCATCGAGTAGCCGAGCATTTCGACGACGTCGCACGCCATCCGCGAAAGCAAACGCCTTTCCGTTTCTTGGGCTTTGGACAGGTAGCCGCCTCTCCACGGCCGGAATGCCTCCATTGCCTCTCACTCCGATTCTTCGATCGTCGCCCACAGTCCGTAGGTTTGCATGGCCTGCGCATCCGCTTCCATCTGTTCGCGCGCACCGCGCGAGACGACGGCGCGGCCCTCGTTGTGCACCTGAAGCATGAGCATGCGTGCCCGGCGTCGGCTCATGTGAAAGTAGCTTTCGAAGACCCACTCGACGTACGTCATGAGATTGATCGGGTCATTGTGGACAACCGTTCGCCAGGACCCGAATCTCGCGGGTGCCTCCGTGGGCGCTGGCGTCGAAGAGGGCGTCGACTGGCTGTTCACGCAACTAGTCTACCCGTAACCAAGCAGTTTTTTGGATGCGACAACACTGCAATATTCATGCCCTCACGAGGGCGGCGCCCGGCGGTCGCCTCTTCGAAGCTCATCTTTTCGCCCGCCCCAAGGGCGGTGCCCGGCGTTTACCTCGCGTACGATTGCGGTACCCACGGACGATTGCGGTACCTGGCGCTCGCCTCGCGTACGATTACGACATGGCATTCTCCACGACGTCACTCTTGACCGATATGTACGAACTGACGATGGTCGATGCAGCCATCGCTTCGGGAACAGCCGAAAGAAAATGCGTTTTCGAAGCTTTTGGCCGCCGTCTGCCCGGCGCGAGGCGCTACGGCGTCGTTTGTGGCATCGGTCGAGTCCTCGAAGCGATACGCGATTTCCGCTTTGACCCTGAGGAAGTTGAGTATCTCGCATCGAATTCGGTCGTCTCCGATCGCACCGCCCAATGGCTCGCCGACTACCGCTTCACCGGTGACGTCTACGGCTACGCCGAAGGAGAATGCTATTTCCCTTATTCCCCCGTTTTGACGGTCACGGGCACCTTCGCCGAATGCTGTGTGCTTGAGACGGTCATCCTTTCGATCCTCAATCATGATTCCGCGGTGGCGACGGCCGCTTCGCGCATGACTGCCGCAGCTCACGGCCGGCCTTGCCTGGAATTCGGAGCGCGTCGAACGCATGAAATCGCGGCCGTTCACTCCGCCCGCGCCGCCGTCATCGCGGGTTTCGCGGCGACGTCGGATCTGGAGGCCGGGCGTTCCTATGGCCTCGGCGTGGCTGGAACGTCGGCGCATTCCTTCACCCTCGTCCACGATTCGGAAAAGGAGGCTTTCGCCGCCCAGATCGCGACGATGGGCCCGGGAACCACGCTGCTTGTCGACACTTACGACATCACCGAGGGTGTGAACAACGCCGTGGCCGCCGCGCGCGAGGCCGGCGGGGAGCTGGGCGCCGTCCGCCTCGATTCAGGCGATCTGGTGGCCCAAGCATTCACCGTGCGCAAGCAGCTGGACGACCTCGGCGCGACCTCCACGAAGATCACCGTCACGAGCGATCTCGACGAATACTCCATCGCCGCCCTCGGCGCAGCACCGGTCGATTCTTACGGTGTCGGAACCCGGCTCGTGACCGGTTCGGGGCATCCGACGGCGGAGATGGTCTACAAGCTCGTCCAGCGCGAGGGCGCCGACGGGAAGATGCACGAGGTGGCCAAAAGCTCTCAGAACAAAGCGAGCGTGGGAGGGCTCAAGGTCGCGGGCCGCGTTTGCGACCAGCGTGGCAGCGCCGCCCAGGAACTCGTCGTCTCCGCGGGAAGCTGGCAGGAGGGCCTCGACTACCTCGAGCGGGCGGGCGCCCGTCCCCTACAGGTCAAGCTCGTCGACGCCGGCGCGATCGACGAATCCCGGATTGGGAAGGCCGCCATCGCAGCGGCGGCCACCCGCCACGAGGAATCCCGCGCCGAGCTGCCCTACGACGGATGGCGCCTCTCCAGCGGCGAGCCCGCCGTCCCCACCAAAATGCTCGACATCTTCGAGGGCGATGACTGACGGCTTTAAACTCTCTGAAGGATCTCCCGTCTATGCGAAAGCGCCTCCCACTTACTGCATAAGAACCCACGCATTTCGTATAAAATAGAGAAAGAAACACCGGCCCCTCTCACGTATCACAGGCCTCGGCCGCCGATGCGCGATGGGTCGGTTTTCTTACCCGCCCCCGCGAAAAGACTGCTTCTTTCCGCATTTTACGCCGGATCTGGAAGCGCTACGTCCGCCCCACGAACCATCGGCGCACCTGCCCGATTCGAGATTCGATCTGTTCAACGGAGGCTCGCGCCACCTCCGGCCCGCCGCAGATTCGGCGGAGCTCGGCGTGGACGAAGGCGTGCGGCTGGCCCGATTTCTGCGCCCAGGCCGAGACGAGCGAGGTCAGCTCCTTGCGCACCTCGCGCCGCCGCCGCGGATCGCTGAGGGGCGCCGCTTTCTTCGGCTGGGCCGATTGCGCTGCCTGGCGCTTGCGCAGAAGAGTGGTGACCTGCTCGGGCTCCAGAAGCCCGGGAATCCCGAGGAAATCTGCTTCCTCGTCGGATCCGGCCTCGGCGCCCAGCCCGAATTCGCCGCCGTCGAAAAGCGCCCTATCGAACGACGCATCCGATTCCAGCGCCTCGAAGCCGGGGAACGCGAGCTGGTCGCTGGCCTGCTCTTCGGAATTGGCTCGCTCAAGGAGCTCGTCGTCCCAGCCCTCTTCTCGCTTTTTCTCTCCCAGCGCATGATCGCGTTCGACCTCCATCTCGGCCGCTAGGCCGAGAAGCTGCGGGACGGAGGGGAGGAACACCGTCGCGGTCTCCCCGCGCTTGCGCGCGCGCACGAAGCGCCCGATCGCCTGAGCAAAGAACAGCGGAGTCGAGGCCGAGGTCGCATACACTCCGACGGCGAGCCTGGGCACGTCCACACCCTCGGAAACCATGCGCACAGCGATCATCCATCGCTCGTCTCCCGCGGAGAATTCGGCGATCCGGTCGGAGGCGCCGGCGTCGTCGGAAAGCACCACGGTTGGCCGCTGCCCGCTAATGCCCTCCAGCCTCTCCGCGTATGCGCGGGCGGCCTTCTGGTCGGTGGCGATGACAAGGCCTCCGGCGTCGGGAATCGATTTGCGCACGGCGGTCAGGCGCTCGTCGGCGGCCGCGAGGACCGCCTGAATCCAGTCGCCCGCGGGGTTGAGGGCGGTCCGCCAGGCCTGCCCGGTCATGTCTTTGGTCAGAGGCTCGCCGAGGGTCGCTTCGACGACGTCGCCCTGCTTCGTCTGCCACCGCATCTGCCCCGAATAGCTGAGGAACATGACGGGCCGCACAACGCCGTCGCGCAGCGCTTCGGCGTACCCGTACGTGTAATCGGCGCGCGAGCGGAACACGCCGTCGCCGTCGTCGGCGTACTCGACGAACGGGATCGGCGAATCGTCGGACCTGAAGGGCGTGCCTGTGAGCGAGAGCCGCCGGGCAGCACCTTGGAAAGCCTCGCGTATGCCGTCACCCCAGGAAAGAGCGTCGCCTCCGTGGTGGATCTCGTCGAGGATGACGAGGGTCGGCCGGGCGGCGGTGCGGCGTTTGTGAAGGGCCGGATTCGCCGCGACTTGCGCATACGTAACGCACACTCCGTCGAAGAAGCTGCCTTCTTCGCCTTGCGCATTCGTGAAGTCGGGGTCGAGCGTAAGCCCGACGCGCGCGGCCGATTCCGACCACTGCGTTTTCAGATGCTCGGTGGGGCACACGACGGTGACCCGCCGAACCGCACCTTTGGCCATGAGTTCTGTAGCGATCCGCAGGGCGAAGGTGGTCTTTCCTGCTCCTGGCGTGGCCACGGCGAGGAAATCCTGCGGCTGGCTTGCCATGTACGCCTGGAGCGCCTCGGCCTGCCATGCCCGCAGGGACGACGCCGTACCCCAGGCCGCACGTTGCGGAAAGCTTGGCGAAAGCGCCTCAGCGGCGTGGACGGAAGCGGTTTTTGGCAGAGGGTGGCTGCTCACTTCCCGTTCCCGGGGACATCGGGGCCGAAGGGCCAAGACGAACCCTGCTTGCCGAGCTCGTCGCGAATGGCCTTGCATGTCGGGCACACCGGGTACCTCTCGGGATCGCGGGAAGGAGTCCATACCTTCCCGCACAGCGCCACGACCGGTTGGCCAGATACGGCCGATTCGGTGATCTTGTCCTTACGAACGTAATGCGCATAGCGCTCGTCGTCGCCGGGGCTGTGCTGCTCCTGCTCGCGTTCGAGGGCGTCGACGCTGGGAGAACCCGCGGTTTCTGGGCTCTCAGGGCCGCGCGGCGGTTCGGGAGGCAGTGTACTCATAGGGACGATCTTAGCCCCGCACGCGACGGCGCGCTCAGCTCTTCAGCCGGGACGTATCCCACACCCCTGATTGCATGAGTGCCATGCCCTTCCTCTTTGGGCTTCTCCTCTTCGACCTTCAGGTTCTCACGGCATTTTCTAACCTCAAGTTCCCGCAGTTTTCCAACCTCAAGTTCCCCCAAGTCAAAATGCTGAACGCAGGGAGACAAAGCCGAACGCAAGGAGGTAAACGGAGAAGACAAATAAGGAGACAAATAAAACGCAGGCAGCAGGCAGACGAACAAAAGTGAGGCCCGGGATAAACCCGGACCTCACCTGCTCTTTTCAGAGCGACATCACTTGACAGTGACCCCAATCACCGCAAAGCCAACTGACGGGCTCAGCGACAACCTTCTTAAAAACCAAGCCGAAGTACGACTCAACATCATCGAATCGCCAGCCGGCTAGGCAGGGCCACCCCAGTGGTCAGCTTCGAACGTCTGATCAGCTCGACACTGCCTTCTTCAAAGCCGATCCCGCGGTCAGCTTGACGCCATAGCCGGCGGGAATCTGAATTTCCTCACCGGTGCGGGGGTTGCGCCCCTTGCGGGCTGCACGCTCGGTGCGCTCAACGGCCAGAAGGCCGGTGATCTTGACGGACTCACCTTTAGCGAGGGAGGCGACCAGCACATCCTGGAGTGCGGCTACGGCCTTGTCAGCGTCGGTCTTCGACAGACTCGCCTTCTCGGCAATTTTGGCAATAAGTTCAGTACGGTTGATGGACATACCCATACCTTTCGTTGGATTGAAGGGCCCGGATGGGCCGCTACTTCAGTAATCTAGCGGATTTCACAAGAAACAGGCGTAAATTCGGGCATTCTGTGGCGTGTTTTAAGTGAGATACGTAACTTTCAGGGGTGGAAATCCGACTACGGTATGAGGAATCGCAAGGCATTCGGGTGCCTACGACCCTTCGATCACGCTATTGGCCAAACCGAGAGCAAAGTGCTAGCGGCGTCGTTTGACGTTGAACTTTCCGACGGCGGCGACCGAGGCATAACCTGAAGGCATAGCCTGGCGAATGTATATCAAATGCAATCCCGTTGCATCCACACCCCAGCCTGCATCTTCGGCCTCTAAGGCCGTAGGATTGTCCCGGCGTATTTCACCAGATCGATCAGATCCGCCGGATGCGCCCCCACGTCCCGGGGCATTGACGCAGTGTTTCGGGTATCGACGGACGGAAAGGCCGTATGAAGAAGATCGTTGACGTTGTCAAAGCGCATCCGCGCGCAGCGAGATACGCGTTCTATACGCTCATGGCAATCGGTGTCTTCTTCGTAGCCCGAAACGAGTTCAGCACCATTTCGGGGCGCAGCATGGCCGAGCTGCTCACCGAGGTGCCACGCCCCACGCTGCTGGCAATCATCGTCGGCGGAACTTTGGCCTTCACCGCAACCGGCACCTATGACATCTTTGCCTCCCGGCATTTCGGCGTGACGATACCCATTCGCACATCGTTGAAAATCGGGTGGGTTGCCCAGGCATTCAACAATTTCGCGGGTCTGGGAGGCCTGACCGGAGGCACGATCCGGGCGAAATATTACGCTAAAGCCGGAGCCGAAAAAGACACCGCTTTGAAGATCACGCTCGCGGTGTGGGCATCGAATCTCATCGGCCTATTCGTCATGCTCTTGGCCACGCTCCCCTTCGCGCTCACGTACGACGGCGGCGGGCTGTGGATCATTCCGCTCGTCATGAGCTTGTACATTCCCCTGTACTACTGGGGCGGGAAGATCAAGATCGGCAAGCTCGACTTGCGTCGCTCCCCTTTCGCGCTCCCAACATTCGGCCAGAAAACGGAGATGACGTTCGCATCATTGCTCGATTGGGCAATCGCCGGCGTCTATTTTTGGGCCTGCGTTCTCCTCTTCATTCCCGAAGCAGACCTGTGGCTCTCTCTCTTCGTCTACGCCACGGGAACTCTGGCTGGGCTGATCTCCTTCATACCCGGAGGCTTGGGGACTTTCGATCTGACGGTGGCGACTCTATTCAATAGCGTGGGTTATGACACCACTCGTCTGCTGCTGGCCATCATCATCTACCGGATCTGCTACTACGCCATCCCCTGGATTTTGGCGAGTCTTTACGGAGCGAGCGAATTGCTCGCTCCAAAGATCGGCTTGGGCGACAAGCGCAAGCGCGAGGACACTCTCATCACCGTCCTTTGGATCGGCATGCTCCTCGCCGGCGTCGTCCTCATCATTTCGGTTTTCAGCCCGGCCATTTCGAGACGATTCGATATTCTCAACAACATCGTCCCCCACGGCGTGATCGAAGCGTCGCGAATGACGACGCTGCTCATCGGGATCATGCTCATCATCCTTTCCCGAGGCATTCGCGCCCGAGTCGCCAGAATCTGGGGAATTTCGCTCACAATCATGGTGGCGGGGGCGGCCACGTCCATCGCGAAGGGCCTCGATTGGGAAGAGGCACTCATTCTTTTAGTGCTGTCCACAATCCTTTTCACTGTGCGCAGCGCCTTCAACCGGGCCCCCCTGAAGCTCACGGTCAAGGGTTTCATCGTCTCCGCTCTGACGATCGTGGGCATCCCACTCGGGATTTTCTTGTGGCGCCTCCACGAGCATCGGATCCAGCACCCGTTCCCCGAACGCGGCACCGCCTTGCGGCACGCTTTCTTCTACGGAACCCTGTGCGTCGTCCTGACACTCACGATCCTCTTTTCGAAGGGCGGACGCCTGGAGTTCACTCCCCCAACGGAGGAGGACGTCGCCCGCTACGAAGCTTTCTTGGCCAAGTACGGCGGCAACGAGTACTCTCATCTTTTCTTCCTCGGAGACAAGCACGTCTTCTATTCCGCGAAGGGCGACGTCGCACTTCTCTACCGCCCCCACCGGAACAATCTCATCATCCTGGGCGATCCCATCGGCAACGAGAAGTGTTTCGAAACGGCAATCGACGAGTTCGTGCGGATGGCCGAAGGACATCGGATGAACGTCGCCATATACGAGCTTTCGGCCAAGTACCTGGCAACATGCGCCGACCAGGGCTTCACTTTCGTCAAAATCGGCGAGGACGCGATGCTCAACTTGGGAACCTACTCGAACGTCGGTAATAAGGGCAAGATCTTCCGACGCATGCGCAACCGAATGGAAGAAAAGGGAACTCATTTCGAGCTGGTTGAGCCGCCCTTCACGCAAGAGTTCCTTGAGGAGGTCCGGTCGGTTTCCGACGCGTGGATCGGCAAGCGCGAGGAAATGGGGTTCTCGCTGGGGCGCTTCGATCCGGCCTATCTTGGGCGCGCCCCCATCGCCGTCGTGCGAAACAACGAGCGCATCGAGGGTTTTGCTTCGATCATGCCGGCCAGCCCGAATGTCGCCTCGGTCGACCTTATGCGCATTCGCCCGGACGCCCCCGGCGGCACGATGGACGGGATCTTCATTTCGCTCATCGAGTGGGCGCGCGACGCCGGGTACGAGTACTACAACCTTGGAATGGCGCCGTTGTCGAATACGGGGCGTGCCGTGTACTCGGGCAGTAAGCAGAAGGTCGTTCGTTACATCTACGATTTCGGCAATCGGGCCTACAATTTCAAAGGTTTGCGCTCCTACAAGGAGAAGTTCCGGCCTGAGTGGACCAGCCGTTACCTCGTCTATCGCAATGCGGGAGTGCTCGTTTCGACACTGCTATCCGTTCTCGACATCATCCACCGGCCGCCGCAGGCAAGCGCGATCGGCGTGAAAGGCGTTCTAGCCGATTTCCAAGCTAGCCGATCGACCCTGCTGGCGAAGGGATTCGGCCGCCCGATGTACGATCACGGTACGGGACGTCCAGATTTCGAGGGGCCACGGAGGGGCGCTCCCTCCCCCACTATCGGCAGGAATCAGCATAAAAGGGACGACGCCGGAAAGGACCGCGTCAAGAGCGGCGAAAGCAGCCATCCGGGCGGCGAAACCACGCGCGTGAATGGAGACAATAACCACGCAAACGGAAAAACGGCCTCCGCTAACGGAAACAACGGCCACGCGAAGACTGACCCGGGCAAAAAGGGTAAGAAGGTCAGTACAAACAATGATGCCGACTCCACTGCGGGAAGCGACAAGAAAGCTCCGAAGAAGAGCAAAGTCCACAAGCAAAAGGGCCGCGCAATTACTCCGAAGACTCCGGTTGCAGCCAAAGCCGAAGAGAAACCCAGGACTGCTCCCGCGGTTGAGGACGGAGCGGAAGTTGAACCTGGGATGGCAGTCGGAACCAAAGTTGAGCCTGCGGTGAAAACCAAGGCCGAAGCCCAATCTGCCGACGTAAAAGATGAGGTTAAGGCTCAACCCGAGACGAAAACTGAGGCCAAGGCCGATCTGACTGATCCAGAAAAGGAAACGAACGAGGGCAAGGAAAACTGATAGGGAAAACTGAACTGAATCACTGATCTTCGCCGAACATTAACGACATTGTGATGCTCAGCGAAGATCAATTCTCCCATCAGCGTGGTCCCCCGTATCCTATTCAGCCCTCTTACCGTATTCAGTCTCCTTACCGTATACGGCAGCCCCCGCTCGCTGTATACGATGCGGAGGCTGCCTTCATGCGGTTTTTATCTATGCGGCTTTAACCTGTTTGCTCTAATCATTGAGGTGGGTTACCGCATAATCAGCCTCCTCAGCCGTGAATTTGTCAGCATACTCACTGGTGAGTTGTGAGCGAATGGCTTCGGACGACATATGCATGGTCTTTTGATAGCTCTTAGCTGAGGCAAGAGCGTTGGCTTTGTAATCCACTTGAAGATTATCGACGGCATATTGGGCAGCCTCAGCAGGGAATTTATCGTATTCGCCGGTTAGCTGATCATAAATGGCCTTTTTGGACATATGCATAAATTTTGAGTAGCTTTTAGCGGACTCAAGTGCATTCTGGTACTCGCGAGGAACATCAGGTTTGGCCGCCGCAGGAGCAGCGGCAGGTGTAGTTGTTGCTGGGGCGGCGGGTACAATCTTCGACGCGGAAGCGGCGGGTGCAGCCTCCGCGGACGCACTCGCAGGACGGGATGGACTATTTGTTGAAGTTGCCTCCTTTTGGCCATTGACCGCTTGTGAGAGACTGCCGATCACAAAAAGTGAGACAATCGCAATGAACCACCAACGCCTGTAGAATGGCTTCTTCTTTTGCGGCGCAGGCACCACTGGCATATATCCAGGCACGCCAGCAGGACTCGACTGGGACATTGAATCCTCCTTGATTCTTTCCCTTAGTTAGATGAGCCTCTACAGTTTACAGGCTTTTCGAGGGGAAAGTTACCTCTTTGAACCTGAAGTCAACTTGCGGGAATCAGAGGATTCCCAAGAAAGAAAGCGTCCGCCAATCGCCGCCATAACCATTCTGCTGCCGTCGGTGCCATAACCATTCTGCTGCCGTCACCGACATAACCATTCTGCGGCGTCGGTGCCGGCACGTGAACGGCACCGTGAAACGCCCTAAATCGCCCCAAGATACAGAAAGTCCCGTGACACCAAAACCTGATGCCGCGGGACTTCGCGAAAGTGGAGATGGCGGGAATTGAACCCGCGTCCGACGATGCTTGCCCAAGTATTCTCCGGGTGCAGTTCGCAGTGC
>CAUSGP010000008.1:0-18063 GCA_963531075.1 uncultured Actinomycetaceae bacterium
TGAGCTGCTCTCCTACTGGGAGGCCCCTTGCGACACCCCCGCCTACAGAAAAGGCTCCGTGGGCGAGGTCGAGCGCGATGATTCCGAGCTCAATTCCGTTGCCGCGACCGTGACGGTGAGCGAAAAGGGCTCACCGGATTCGCAAAAGGCGGCAGGCGCGGTTGTGGGACTTCTCGAAAGGGTCTCAGAAATGCTCGAGGAGTCGAAGGACGAGCTCGGCAAGCTCGATTCGATCGCGGGCGACGGCGATCACGGCATCGGCATGGCGAACGGTTCGAAGGCTGCAGCTCAGGCCGCGCGCGCCATAGCCGATCAGGGCGCGGGTGTGGCCACTACCCTGAGCGCCGCAGGCGACGCGTGGTCGGATCGCGCCGGGGGCACGTCAGGCGCCCTGTGGGGCTCGCTTCTGACGGCGATAGGCTCTGCACTAGGCAACCAGAACGAACCAACCCTCGATGCGATCACGGATGCGCTCATCGCCGGACGCGACGCCGTTCAGCGGCTCGGCGGGGCCCAAGTGGGAGATAAGACGATGGTCGACGCACTCGTCCCGCTCGTGGACGCCTTTGTCTCAACCGACGGCAACTTAAAAGCCAAAGGCGAGGCTGCCGTGGCCGCTGGCCAGGCTGGAGTCGAGTCGACCGCGCAGCTCGTGGCCAGGCTCGGTAGAGCCCGGCCTCTTGGCGAAAAGTCACTGGGGACCCCCGATCCGGGAGCCGTCTCACTCGTGCGAGTGGCAAATGTGCTAGTCGAGCAGATCTGAGTTCGACCATCACAGCGTGAGCCCCGACCGAAGTGTAGCCGTATGCGGACAATGGCGTCCGCATACGCCCGCGCCGAGGGCGGGGCTTGCTTTTGCCACCCCGCTTTTCGACGCAAGGAATGCAGGCAGAGGCGACCGATACAGGCACAGCGCCCGCTTAACACCGGCAGCGCCGGAGCAAGCATCATCGGCTCGAGGGCCAGCCCGGCCTTATTCCTCTAGCCTGAGCGCGGCCGGCCCGAGTGGGTTCGTCCAACCTGAGCGCGGCCGGCCCAGATATGACCGGTCTAAGCAATGCTTGGGATTTGTGGGCTCCTCAGTCGAGCATCGCAACGATTTTGCGTAAGGTTCGCATATTGCGAGCCGTAACCGTAACGCCGAGGTTGCGCTCCGCGTAAGCCTGCGTGAGGCGCGACCCGTGGAGTCCGCGCGCCGTGCCGTACCAAAGGTAGAGCTCACCGGGCGCCCACGCCAGATCTTCGCCATCTTTGAGAACATCGCGGAAACGCCCATCGTCGGCCTCGACTTTCTCACTGAAGAACATCACGTGGTAATAGGATTCGTCCCCCGCTACGTGCCGGAGAGGGTCGGCCTCAACGATTCTGCGCAGATCCGCGGCACTTCGGAAGACAACGGGGCTCTCGATACCAAACCATTCACGAATCAGCTCTGTAAGTTCACCGGCGAAGTTTTCCGGGGCCATCGGCGGAGCGCACATCAGATTCCCGCTTTGAAGAAAAGTGCGCACCCGCTTCAAACCAAATCGCGATGCGACGAGCTCGCGCAGGAGGGACATCGAGACTTTATTGCGAGCACCGAGGTTGACACCCCTGAGGAAGAAGACATACTCGCCGCCGGCAGCACCCTCCGGCTCCGATTCCTCCATCGGCCTCCCCGATTTCCCCGGCTCAGCCTCCCGTTTCCCCGCCCGATCCTTCTCTCGCCCGGTTTTTCTGCCGGATTCGACGTCGTCCATGTTCTTTACCTTATCTGAAGGATTCCAAACTTGAGTCGGCATTGGATTTTCGCTTTCCCCTCAGGCACCCATGTGAGATCATGTCTAAAGAGCTAATTGAACAATCAAAAGTTTTGAGCTCAACTGATTGGCCTCCCATAGGGGAAGGCCAATTGGCGCCCCGCTCGGGAATAGTCAGACCGCCCATCGATCACGCAATTCCCAGAATCACATAGCGAAATGGAAACTGAATCATGATTCACCGCATCCGCCCACCGCGGGGCAACGAAAGGCGCCTTTTCTTACACGGCAAAGCGCCGATCGCGTTAGGGCTGACGCTCGCTTCGATAGCCTCGGCGGTCCCTGCCTCAATGGCAAGCGCATCGCCGAACAGCGCCTTCTCGACGAGAGCAGATTCCACGCACGTCACGGCCGCGAAGATTCCGGCCGCCGTGCGAAACGGACGCGAGGAGCTCGTGTCCACCCCGATCCCCGACGAACCGAATATCCCTAGCTACGGGACGACGACCGACAAGAACGGCAATCCGTTGGCTCTTATCGTCTCCGGTGGATACGGGGGTTCGCTCAACGTCATCGATCTCAAGAACAAGAGGAAAGTCGATGTCAGGAACACCGTCGTGGACAAAGACAACGCCGAAATCTACCCGTGGGGTTACGTCACGCTGAGCAATAGGCATGTGGTTGCCGCTTGCAGCAACGGAAAACTCTACGACATCGACCCCGACACCCATACGGTGAAACGATTGGGCGATGACGCCTCCTCTAACAAAAACTACGATAAAATCTCTAGGCTGGGTAGCTTCTATTGGGACGTCGTGGCAGACGAACACGATAAGATCTACATTGCGAGCTCCAGCGAAAGCAACGGGAGCAGAGTCCTCACATACGACTACAGAAATGGCCAGTGGGGCGATCTGACCGGCAACCAGATTCAGGCCGAGGCGCGCGACGTTCGCTCCATCGCGTACGAGAACGGCGTCGTCTACGCCGGAACGGGCTCGATACACCCCTCGATTTACAAGATTCCGACGTCACAGCCACGTCCGCAACGCCTAAACATTCCCGCCGCATTGCGCAAAGACTCAGGCTCGGTCGACAAACTTCAGGTCAAAGCGGGCCGGTTGTATGTCAGCATGTCGGATATGCGGGATGCCAACAAAAAGCTCATCTGCGACGGCACCTGCGTGCTTCACCCCGACACCGGGGCGCAGTGGGGCAAGGCCCGCAGTTTCACCAAGCGAGTTGTCACTAGGCCGGGCGAAGCAACGAAGGTCTACTATTTCGCGACGGCGGCGAATCGGCAAACGGGCGCATCCGAGAGGCATCTCATGGAGTACGACCCGAGCAACGGCTCCGAGCGCTCGGTTTTCACGAATGCCGATTTCGCCGACAACCTGAGCCAATCCGCTTGGGCCACCCATGACATCTTCGTTTCCACCAACATCAACCGCGATGGGATCACCGTCTACGACGCCAAAGCCAATACGAGCACCACGTTCAGGGCCAAGCTCAACGTCGCTCCCCGCGGCATCCAGTCGATGATCGCCCCCAGCGACGGCAAGCTATACGCGGGCTGGTTCATGCATTCGCGGAAGATCGTGAGGCTGAATCCTGCCTCCCGCACCTACGACCTTCTCCCCCAGTCCCTCAAGCAGGTTGAATCCTTTACCCAAAGCGGCGACTGGCTGGTCTCGGGGCTGTACACGGGCGGAATGCTCGAATCGCGGAACCTCAAGACGGGCGAAACGCGCAAGCCGATCGAAGTGGCCGAAGGAAAAAACCAGGACCGCCCCTTCACCATGACGAGCGTCGCGAACGGGCGCGTGGCCGTGGGAACGGTGCCGGGATATGGAAAACTCGGCGGAGCTCTCGGTTTCTATGACGTCACAACAAATCGGATGGAAGCCAATCACGTCTACTTCCTCAAGGATCTGGCGATGGCCAACCCGGCTCACAGAGGTTTGCTCGACGGCCTTTCGCCGATTTCCATGGCCTACCGCAACGGGAAACTCTACGTGGGGACCACGGCGCGCGGGGGCAGCGGCTCCAAATTTGACCGTTCCAGCAAATCTGAGGGCAAGGTCTTCATCTTCGACGTCGCAAAGCAGACGGTCACGGCTGTGACGACCCCTGTTCCCGGATTCCACCAATATGCCGTCACGGCATTGACTTTCGGCGACGATGGCAAACTGTACGGCACAACCGGCGGATACGTCTTCGAGCTCAATCCGAATACCCTCGCCGTCGTCAGGCGCACGAAGGTCACAGGCGGCGAAGAGGTCAACCGCAGCCAGCTGGTCTACAAATCTGGGACGCTCTACGGTGTTTTCTACAAAGGATCGAAACTCGTTCCCATTCCCACGGGAACTTTCACGCCCTCGGCTCCCGTAACTACAGGGGTCAACGGGCTCGTGCGCGGAACGGATGGAAACCTCTACTACGCGAAGGGACCGTCGATCTACCGTTACACATCGAACTAATCGGCTGACGACGCGGAGCCGCCCAACCGGTCTGCTCTGCCCATGTCGGTCCGGCGGGCGGGACGTGCGCCCGCCGGACCGACCGTACACTTCATGAGCAAATCAGTATCCTGCGTCTTGCCGACACAGAATGCGTGATACCCGAACACGTCAGAACCGAGATATTTGTAAGATCCCAGGTCTGCGTCATTATGTTCCCAGACGCCGAGCCACACGGACTCGACTCCTCGCGCCCCGGCTTCCTCGAAGGCTCTCTCCAACATGAGCCTGCCCAAGCCGCGCCCCTTGAACCTCTTCAGAACATAGATCCGCTCAACTTCCAAAGCGTCGGGCATGACGTCCTCACTTTGCGCCTCCCCGACATTGATCTTCATGTATCCCGCGATTTCGCCGTCGACGCGCACAAAGTAAAAAGTTGAACCGAGGTTGGCGATTTCCTCGGCAAGAGTCGCCGGCGCATACGCTTTGCGGAGAAACGCATCGAAGTCCTCAGAGCTGTAGTATTCGGCAAACGTCTCGGTGAAAGTCGCTGCGCTGACGGCGCTCAGCTTGTCGACGTCGTTCGCGGCGCAGGGCGTCAGCTTAACGCTTGCAGGCGGCATGTTCATAGGAGAATTCTACGTTTGCAATGCGGATGCGCCCGCGCGTTTCCAGTGCGAGTGCGTCCCCATGTTTCGAGCGCGAATGCGCCCGCATGTTTCAAGCGCGAATGCGTCCCCATGTTTCAAGCGCGGGACGCCGCTTTCCATGCGACGTCGAGAATGTAGATTTTCTTTTCAAATGATGAGACGATGACGATGTCCATTTAACACTCCACCAAAAGGAGGAAGGCCATGGCAGACGATTCAACGTTCGACAAGGTTACCGGAAAGGCGAAGGAGTTCGCCGGAAAAGTCACCGGTAATAAGGACACCGAAGCCGAAGGCAAAGCCCAGCACGCCGAAGGCAAAGTGAAGGAGTTCGCCGAGGACGTCAAGTCCGACGTCAAGGCTGTAGGAGAGAAGATCAAGGGCGCTTTCAAGAAGGACTGAAGCCTCAGTCTTCTTCGAATCGCGTCTGTAAAACGGGGCAGGTCTTCATGGCGAGCAGATCGTCGGCCAAGACGGCGATTTCGCTCCCCATGTAGACCCCGTCCCGCCAGGAGCCGGGGATACCCTCGTATCCGTAGTACGCTCCCGCCAATTGACCGTAGATCGCACCGTTAGTATCTGAGTCTCCGCCCAGGTTCACCGCGGCCAGCATGCCTTCGCGAAAACTCTCGTACCTGGAGAAGGCCCAGGCCGCCACTTGTAAGCTATAAATGACGTAGCCCGTGTTGGCGAGCTTGTCGACGTCGGTCACCCTATTCAGGATCTCGTCGAAGCGTTTGCCCGTGCTCATGTCGGTAGGTGCGAGCACGTCGGCTTTGTCCGCTCCCTGCATCGCACGCACGAGCATCGCGGCGAAGACTTCTGTGCCTATTTCTGCTTCAACGGAGTAGTGCGTCTCTCGCGCTGTAATTCCCGCCGTCTCCACGATCCGCTCCGGCGTCCGGGAATCGAAAGCCGCGATCACCGCGGGGGCCAGGCGCATTATTGAGCCATTGCCCGCCGCTCTCACCCTGGGCTTTCCCCGCGGAACCCAGCTCTCGCGTTCGAACTCCAGGACCGCCGCGGTCACTTGATTGCCGATGTCGAAACACGTCCCGGTTGAGCTCCGGTACCCTTCACGCCACCAACGGCGATATCGGCTCATAACATCGTAGGAATCATAACCTTCACAGGAAAGAAGGCTGTCAGCTAAACACAGGGCCATCGACGTGTCGTCCGTCCAATATCCTCGAGGAAGGTTGAACGGCCCGCCGGCACGCAGGTCTTCGACCGGTTCGAACTCGCCAGGCTCTTTGAATTCCACAGGCATTCCGGCGGCGTCGCCGACGGCGAGCCCAACGAACATGCCGCGCGCTCTGTCACGCAGAGCATTCTCACCACAGGGGCAGGAACCTTCTCCCTTTCCATCAACGGCTGCGCGCCTATCGTCCATACGGCAATCGTAGTACGAGAACGCAACATCCGGGCGCTTTCCACCGATATTCGACGAAGCCTTTCCAGTGATGAACGGGTGACCCTCTTTCGACGTCGAACGGACAGGCCACTTCTGGCTTTCAGCGGGTTCCCTTTCTGTCGTTTCGCCGCCCAGCCAGCCTCGACGACGCGGCGCCTTTGCCAGCTCGATTTCTTTCGGCGGAGCCCTCCTCACCGCCGTTCCCGTCATTGTCGCGGCCTTCATTATCGCGGACACCGCCGCCGCGATCGCCGTGACTATCGTCATCATTGCGGAAGTCTGCGGGCACGCCAAGCTCGGCTCCCGCCTCACGGACATCCTCCTCTGCCGCACGGACGGCGCTTTCCGCGGTGCGCATGACTTGCCATCCAACCAGCCCAAGCGCTTTCGCGATCGAATTGACCTCCGTCACCGTAATTACCCGCCCACGCCTGAGCACGTCGCCCAAGCGCGTGATTTTAACGCCCGATATTTCGGAGAGCCGATTCTGCGTGATATCGGACTTTTCGAGAGCGGCCAACAATATTGCAGCGACTTGTTTGCCGACCAGGTCCGGCTGAAGTTTCCCACTTCCCATGAGCACACCTTCGCATATGCGAACTGTCACATGCAACATGTTTGACGTATTCGCAATTGCGAACTAAATTCGTTATTGCAGGTTGTTTACTGATCATAAAGGGGTGAGAATGAGCCTCGCGTATGAAATTCGAGCGGAGATGGCGATTCAAGGATTAAAGAATTCCGACATCTCCTTGCGCACGGGAATCCCAAGAAGCCGCTTATCCGTCAAGCTCAACGAACACCGAGGCTTCAACTCGGAGGAGCTAACAGCGATAGGCAATGCACTCGGTATTCCGGGGTCAGAGTTGATGCGCCGCGCCGAAACAAAGCGGAGACGAAGGCCCGCAACGACGCCGATTGGCAAAAACACGAGACGCCGAAGGCGTGGCGACGCCGATGAGGCAACCGCACGCCTCGACCCGCAGACGCGAACCGAAACCCTCTCTGCAGCGGCGCGCAATCGGGGCTCACCACAGCCGGGTGTGCAGGATATGGCCGATGCGGAAGTGCCTGGCATGGGCTGAGTAAGCACGCTCCCCGGCAAACGAAGATTGCCTTCGGCGTGCCGATTCTTTTTCGTGACCTCGAAGCTGCTACCCGCAGAGGCAGACGATGCCGTCAATTCTCCAGCAGCCATCGCGGTTTCGAAACCGCCAGCCCACGCGAATCACACTCAGCCGGCTCACACGAATCCACAAGTACGGGGAACGAAAAACATTGAATAAATGAGACGCCGCCTCGCATTCGCCGCGACGTCTCCAATTTGCCGCGTCCAAGCACCCGAATAGAGGCATACAGCCACAACGCACCTGGCGAGCACTCGCCCACAGGATGGATGAAGGTTAGGCTCGATCGCCAAATCGCCAGACCACCTTGCCGCTTGCCCACTCTCCCCATTGCGCAATCCATCCTACTGCGCAATCCGCCTCTTCCCTTTGCGCATGCCATCCTCCGCGTGTGCCGCCTCTTCCCCCTGCGCGTGCCGCCCTTCCCATTGCGCAATCCATCCCCCGTCACCACTCTCTGTGTGCCAACTTCGCCCATCACACATGGAAGCTCACCAAACACACCGACTCCCACGGAGGCAATGGAGCCCAAGCAACAAGAACAAGCACAAAAGCCGGGGATGAGACAACCGGATACGACGTCGCGCGGTCTCGCAATGCCGCACAGTCCGTAACGTCGCACCGTCCCATGACGCCCAGCAGTCCGGCGACGTCATGCCGTCTCACAACATGACGCCGCCGCTGGCGCGCGCCAGCCCACCGCCTTCTCAACGACGAACAAAGAAGGCAAAACATCTAGCGATCAAAGGATAAAACGCATATGAACACCATCGATCCATACCTCGCAAGCATAAAAAGGCCGCTTGATCCTGGGGATCACACACAAGAGAAAGAAAACGAGCTTCCCGCAGACGGCGAAAACAAGCCGAAGTTTTCCATAGGCCACGAAGACGAGACGAAGCTATCACCCCTGCTGACCCAAAGAAGTTTCACGATCGGAGGATGCCAATGATCTTGCAGCTGCCATCGATTCCCAAGTGGACGAACGACGCTTTGTGCACACGGGCGGATCCCGATGTCTTCTATCCGAGCAAGGGACGTTCTCCTGTGCCCGCACAGGCGATATGCGCCAACTGCCCGGTCCTGGCGCAGTGTCGAGCTTACGCCGACAGGATGGAAGGCGCGTCGCAGTGGATACACGGCGTGTGGGGCGGCGAATCCGTCGAACAAAGGTTGGCGCGCCGGAGAAAAGAGAAGCGGGCTGCCTGATATCGCCCCGCCGGCGCTCTCGCAGGCCCTCGCACGGATTGCGAGCGCGCGCACCCCGAGCTCGCCTCGCTCGAAGGATGCGCAGGGCGATCGCCGTCGGCTATCGTTGAGGTGACCACCGTCGGTCATCTTCGAAATGATTCGCCGTCAATTTTTGGCGTAAAACAAACGAAAAACGTTACTTACAGTCAACGAGAATCCGGTTAATTTTCTAACCTCCACCACTTCTCAAAAGAGCATCATTAGTATCTTATTCGGTGAAAGCAATTGAAAAGCTATCACCAAATATAAAAACTACTGAAAGGAATATGAATGACATCTAATGAGCACAACGAGTCCAAAGTTCCCACTATCAAGTGGGCAGGACGCGAATGGCTCGTGCGAGATAACAGCTGGAAGCCCGGAGGGCCTATAGCATCTCATTCGTGGAACGCAAGCAATGTTCAACCGTTGGGCGAGAGCCTTTCGCTCACCACCAAAATGGTGGACGGAAAGGCCACCGGTGCGGAGATCGTTTCAAAGGAGCCTATGGGATACGGAAGGTACTCATTCAGCTTCGACGTCAACACCGCAGACTTTGATCAGTATGCGATCTTCGGTGCTTTCACTTTCGATTGGGACCCCGAGGCCAAGCCCGGTTTCTCAGAGGTGGACGCAGTCGAGATTTCGAAGTGGGGAAATGCCAAGGCAAAAAGCCCGATTGCCAAGTTCACACACTATGTGGATAACAAGCCGGAGGGGACCAGTGAGCACTGCGAAGACTTGCCGGAGAAAACTAGTTTTATCCAGCGCACCGTCATCATGGACTGGAGCCCCGGAAAGATCACCAGAGCGGTGAAGGATCACTACGGAAACATTCTTCATTCTTCGGAGATCACGAAGAGCGTGCCGAAGCCTACCGACACGACCCAATTTCATTTCAACGTTTGGGCTTACGGACTCCCCGATGCGCAGACAGAGTGCAAGAAGTTCACGGCCTACGTCACGGACTTCACGTACACGCCTGCGTCGCAGAAGCAGCTCGCTCCTAGCACCCCCTCCCTTCCCGCGCCCAAAGGAACAGACGCATCGGCATCCGTGCCCGATGACGGATCCATCGCCGTTTTCGGAACAGTCGATAAACGAAAGTTCACGGCCAAGCTCAAGCTGATCGAGGTTAAGACCATCAACTAATGATCGAGGTTAAGACCATCAACTAACGATTGAAGTTCAGACCATCAACTAAATAGACCGGGTGCGATTCGCCAATCGGATCGCACCCACCCCAGAAACTCAAAAATGAAAAAATATCCACTTTTGTGCCCGCACGAGGCTCGTCGATTGCTCGACGAGATACGTCGAATGGCATCCCATCTGCCCGATGATGCCCAGCTTTTTTCAAATCAACGGGCAACGGTGGCACCTCACGTCACCGCATCAGATAATTCGACCGAAGCCTCTCATGCGAACGCTATACCCGGTACAACCGCATCACACGGTTGGGCTGAAAGCATCAATGCAAGCGCGTCACCTAGTTCAAACCGGCCATCGAGATCGAGAGGCTCATCTAGGTCTAGGGCATTGTCCAAGTCGATCTCGGCACGGGATGCGGCCCCCGAAGGAAGGAACGATTTTTCGCATCTTCCATCCATAGTTTCCGCTGAACTTGCGAAACGTCGCCGGGGCGTCCTCGCTCCTCTCGAAGATTTGGCCTTCGAATGGTCCACGATGAGGGGAGAGCACATGACCGGCTCTGCCGTTTCGTATCTGACGTCACGCATCGATTGGGCCTTTGCGTGCTGGCCGGGTTACGACGCCGTATGTCAAACGATTCACGACATTCACGGCAAGCTTTCACTCGCATCCGGGTGGGAACCGGCCGAAAGGGATGAGTGGAAACGAGCTCGTCGAACGGCCACCGGGCGCACCAGACGTCAAACTGCCGACAGGCGCGCCAGACGTCAAGCCGCCGGCAGACGGACCAGACGCCGCGCCACCGCGCAAAGCGCTACGTGGCCATTCGGCGACGACGGGCTGCAAGCAGCCTGACCGAGTTCCTTTGCCGTCCCACCGCGGTCGGATCGCTTGACGGTGGTCTGACCCGGTGGGCCACGGCGATTATCCGCGCCCACCAAAACCCTTGAACAACATTGAGGTTTATGCCGGTGGGTGCGGCAATACCTCTTTCTGCGGAGCAGACAGGCGCTGAAGTCTGCCATTCGGCGGTTCGTTCTTCACACCCTCGAGATGGGAAGGCTCGCGATGGACGCGTCCCGCAGGACACCGACACACAAAGAGTAAGGAGAAGGCGCTATGAGAAGCGCAATCGAAGCAATTCAATGGGCGAAATCCCAGATCGGAAGTAAGAGTTACCGTGGCCTGTGCGAAAAATTTGTTCGTTCGGCCTACGGTTTTCCCGCGAATTACCAATCCGCCAAAGAGGCGTGGAAAGCGGCCGGCGGCAAACATCCCGGCGACATGAACCCGCCGTCGGGTGTACCCGTCTTCTGGGATTTGGTCGGAGCGAACGCCCCTTACGGGCACATCGCGCTTTCGATCGGAAGGGGCTTGGCCGTCTCGAGTTCCGACGAGGCCGGCAAACCGGGTGTGACAACGATTTCGATCGCTCGTTTCACCGATGAATATGCCCGATATCTCGGATGGGCGGAGATCTACCACGGCGTCAACGTCCTTCCGCGGGCCGCAAGCGAAAGCTCAGCCCCCGAAGGACAGAACACGGGATGGTACACCGGAGCGATCGACGGCCAGTTCGGCCCTCTGACCGTCAAAGCGCTCCAGGCGGCACTCGCCAACGAACACCGATATTCTGCATCCATTGACGGCCAGTTCGGGCCTTTGACCGTCAAGGCCTTGCAAGGGTGGTTGCATGATCAGCGCACGTACGATCAGCCAATCGACGGCGAATTCGGCCCCGCGACGGTGGCCGCCCTTCAAAAGTCTCTCCGAATTCGGGGGCTCTACGCAGGAAGCGTCGACGGCAGGTTCGGAGCAATGACCGTCACGGCATTGCAAAAGTGGATGGCGCGGGGGAAGTGAGGAGCAATGACAGTCGACCACATTACGGTACCGGTGCTTGCCGGCGTCGTTGCGCCCTTCGTCATCGCAATGCTCAATCGCACTGCATGGTCAACGCGAATAAAAACGACGGTCGCGCTTGGCTTTTACGGGATCGTCACGCTCGGCGTGCTTTTTGCCCAATCCCACCCGGATAAGTGGCGGGCTTTCGCGGGGACGCTATTCACGATTTTCGTCGCCGGGCAAACGGCTTTCACGGCGCTTAAACCTTCGGGTCTGCTGGACGACATCGAGCGGTCGATCAATCCGGGGAAGATCAGAAAGAAAGGTTGACCGTGACGTTTCTGGAACATGTTTTTGCGACCCCCGAATTCACGTCGGCTTTGGTGACGTTAGCGGTTGGAGTATTTTCGTACTGGGCCGCAGTCATGGCACGGAAACTCGCTCAGCTCAAAGTCTCCCATGAGGAAACAAAGGCGGATGTGGCTCGCGCAGCTCACGCTGCCGAGTCCACGTCCGTTCAAGTGAGCAACACGCATCCGACCAATCTACGCGACGACATCGACCAGCTAACCGCTTTGATATCCCGGGTCGAAAGCAAAATGGACGAGTCCGAGGCTAAAGCCGTGCTGTGGCGTAATGATCATGCGAAGAAACAGGATCACGAGCGCTTTGAACGAGAGCAGTATGACGCAAGAGCCGAAGCCCACATCGACATGCTGCGTCACGATATGCAAGGGGTCATTGACCGATACTCTAGAGAGCACGACATCCTCCGCGATGAACACAGGGCTCTCCACGATCGAATCACGCGATTGAAGCAAGATAACCGCCTGAATTGACGACGTCGATTACGGGAATTCCATTCGGCTTCCTCCGGAAAACGTCCAGATCGCTTTTGGGCCTCAGCCGAGCAGGTTCCCGCCTCGTTCAATCCGGCGGCTGCGGTGTCGACGAAGGCGGCCCCCGCGTCTGCGGGGGCCGCCTCGAGCCACCTGAGAGAATCGAACTCTCGACCTATTCATTACTAGGGCCAGTCAAGCCCTCTATTCACCTTCTTATTCGCCGTCTTGTAGGTGAGTTATTTTTCTTTGCTGGTGCTGAATTTTCTCCATTCTCGAAACAGGAAGAGAGGAAAGTTAGAGAATGGAAAAGTTTGAGCTCGCAACAAAGGCACTTACTGACGAGTGGACGGTCGTTATGACCGCACAGTCATTACGACCTAGAACAATCGCCGAACGCGTCCGCGTCGTCGACGCGATCGCCCGCGACAACAAGACCTCGGCCGACAAGCTAACTGCCAAACAAATCATGACATGGATTGCCAACAAACCTACGGCAATCACACGATGGAGCTACTACACAAGCTTAAAGGCCTTCTACCGCTGGCTGGAGCTAGCCGACCGCATTGACTCCAATCCTATCACGCGGGTCCCAGTGCCCAAACGACCGTCCTACACCGCCAGGCCGGTGGACGCAGTCCACATCAATCGCGTGCTCTCGAGTCGGCTCCGGCGCCGCACTCGACTAATGATTCTCCTAGCCGCTTACGCAGGACTACGCGTCCACGAGATCGCCAAGATACGCGGACGCGACTATGACCCCAATACAGGCCATTTGACGATCGAGGGCAAGGGTGGATACGTCGACGTTGTTCCGCTCCACTCCAAATTGCGAGCGACCATCACGTCAATGAGCCTCTCCTCAGGCTGGTGGTTTCCCTCCTACGTCAACCCCGGGAAGCACGTTACATCCCGCGACGTCGGGGGAGCCATCGCCGCCGCATTCGCACGGATCGGCGTCACGGCCACGGCCCACCAGCTGAGGCACTCATTTGCCACTTACCTCCTTGATAACGGCGTCGATTTGAGGACTGTGCAAGTCCTCATGCGGCACCGTTCGATCGCCACGACGGCGATCTACACTCGCATTTCGCTCAAGCAACAAAAACAAGCCATCGAGCGGCTTGTTTTCTAACATTGAAAGGACAAATATCATGCAGAATGAAGACTTCGTCACCATGATTTCTTTCCAAGATTCATGGAAACTCCAACTGTCGCATTCAAATCAAGAAGCGAATCCCCTGGCTTGACTGATGAAATAGTCTGCGTGCAGTGGAATCCAAAAACCGACAATATCGGCCTTTGCATGCCTACAGGGGCGACAGGCGGGACGAGAGTGGCTGTAGACCTGGAATTTGCAGCAGAGCGTCTAGGGATCAAGCCTCAGCAACTCGAACGGCACATAGAGGCAACCCGTTCCGCCTTTCATGCGTCCTACGAACACTATCAGAACCTGGCGGGCGGGGAAGTCAAGGCCTATCCCCTGAGAGATGACAAAAGAAAAATGATATGCATCAGAATACACGAAAAAAGTAAAGAATTAGACGTTAACAAGAAAAACATAAAGAAAGGTGTTTACAGGCATCTAATCGCACGGTAGTTTTTACTGATCCCTCGACCTTCAATCCTCCGATACGGGTAGACTAGCCAGTGGCTCCTTCGAGCCGAACCGGACCTATCACAATATTACCTTTGCAGAGGTTCCGAGTTCGGGAAGGAGGTGAGACCGGTGAAGAAGGCGACTTCGACGTCGGGCAAGGAAAAGGCCCGGATGTTGCGCTCCGTAGTAAGACTTGCGCAAGTCCAGGCCTTAGCCCTTGCAATCGCTAGCCTAGCGGTGCTAATAGCACTTCTTGGCTGACGACTCACAGCAGGCCAGTCGGCCTCTACCCGGCTGACCTGCTCCAATTATGACCCATGCAGTAGGACAACCTCAAGATAATCTTCATTACGATCGCCCAGACGGTTGCAGGGCGGCCGCGACCTTACTAGGTGAAGGTGTGGCTGAGCGCGCCGAAGGTGCCGATTGTCAAGGTCAGGACAATAATCCACAGAGCGACGCCGGCAAGCAGTTTCACCAAAGTGAAAACGATCATCGCGATGACTTTGAGGATCGTCCAAACGATGACTCCCGCATTTCTCGCCAATGTTTCCACGAGGCCTCCTCCCTTTATCTTTTAGCATATCGGAGACCTCAACAGAAAACAGGGATTTTGAGGCTCGATGCTCGATATCGAGCCTCAAGTTTTTGTTGAAACCAGAGGTTAGCAGGGTGGATGCGCGAACCCGTTCGCAATGGCGGGGCTCTGCCCCACACCCCGCCAGGACCCTGTCGGCCCTGGACCCCCATAGCGGGGCTCTGCCCCGAAACCCTGGGCAGGGGCCAGCGGCGGCCCCTGCCATCCCCGGCCGTTGCGTGCCACCCCCGTACCGGGGCCGTCACGCCAGAGAAAGGGTGTGGGCACCTGGATGGGGCGGCACCGGCAGCGGGCTTTTTTCGGCGCGCGGGCGACTAGTGTCGGGTCGGCTTTCCGAGTGAGGTGCCGATGATCCGGATGTGCTGTCAGGTCTTTTGCATTTGAGGACCTGTATAGCGATGGGGGAAAGGTTGAGCTTGCGGACGAGCTCGGAGCGGGTGAGGCCGAGGCTTGTCAGGCGATCGCGGATGTCTAAGACGTCGTCGATAGCGTCGTCAAGGCGGTCAAGAGCGACGATGAGTTTCTCGACTTCATCGGTCTTCTCCTCAATTGCCTTTCTTTCGTCGGTGAACAGTTCTTCTGACCGCCGACGCGTGAGACGTCGGGTGTTGCTTTTACTCACGATAGGGACCTTTTCTTGTGCCCTTCCGGTGAGGGTTCTCCGTCGGCAAGTCTACCTCGCCAGGACCGTTTTTTCATTCCCCCAAAGCTCGTTTTTCACTGACCGACGCCCGTCCTACGATTTCGTAAGACGAGCGGAGCAAGAACTGAAGCTTGAGAAACGGGCAGTCGGGTTTTCACCAGCCAACCACCACTTGCCGACTGGTGCAACGCCGCTTTTCACACTGATGTTTTCATCTTCGACCGAACTCACTTACGACTCAGTCAGTGCAACGAGCAGGAAGTCCACGCCAGCCGACGGCCGGCTCTCTCAACGCCGGAGCTCAACCCCTCCCCTATCGGGACTTAAGACCCACGTAAGTGGTTTAGCAAGCATAGCGTTTGTTCAGACACAAACACTAGCCACAGCCTCCGCTGTGGACTAATATGGGTGTTACCCAAGCCCTTTAAAGGAGGCGTCGTGGTGACACGAGAGCCTGCTGGACGGACGCGGAAAGTGCAGAAGAAGGTGTACTTCTCCGCCGTGGAATGGGAAATGATCTCGCGCCGGATGCGCGGCTACCACCAGACGAATTTCTCGCAGTTCGCGCGCGAAACGCTGACGACGGGGCTTGTCACGGCCCGTCCCGACAAGCGTCTTGTCGCCCGGGAAATCGAGCGCCAGCTCGGCCCGATCGGCAACAACATCAACCAGCTTGCGCGCCAGGCGAACACCGACGACGTCGCCACCTATGCTCAGGTCCGCGCCGCCGTACGGATGCTCGGCGAGGTTCGTCGCATTGTTGCGATGCACCTCGGGAGCGAGAATGGCGATCATCAAAATCGGGCAGATCAGGTCCACCCTTAGAGCGGCGATCTCCTACGTCGTCGCCCCGGAGAAGACCCGGGAGGGGATCATGACCAGCTCGAATTGTGCAGTCCCGTGGGACCCAGATGCAATCGCCATGGTCATGGAAGGAACCGCCGAGGACGCGGCCCGGGTCAAGACCGTGGGGGCTCCTGGAACGGTTCTCGCCTACCACGTCATCCAGTCATTTAAGCCGGGCGAGACCGACCCGAACACCGCTCACCGTCTCGGCGTCGAGTTCGTCGAGGAGATCACCGGCGGACAGTATGAGTACGTCATCGCAACGCATACCGATCGAGATCATATCCATAACCACATCATTTTCAACGCCGTCAATCAGCAGACATTAAAGAAATACAGATGCCCGAAAACCCGGGTCTACGAGTACCGATCCATCTCCGATCGACTGTGCCGAGCCCACGGCCTGTCAGTCATCGAGCAGCCCAATGCCACCCGGCGCATACAAATCGGGGAGGCGTACGCGCGAGCCGACGGACGGTCTACTAAGGCGGCGATCGCGGAGAAAATAGACGCGGCCGTGACCGTCTCAACGACATGGCAGGAGATGCTCGACCGCCTCGCGGCAGACGATATCTCCGTTTACGCGAGGGGCGCCCACGTTCTTTTCCGAGACGCCTCTATGACCAGCCGCGGGGTGCGCGGGGCTACGCTCGGCGCAGCTTATACGGAAGCTAATCTCAGGGCCCGGCTCGGCCGCAGCGACGTCTGCGAGTACGTCATTCAACGCCGCCTGGTCACGATGCTTGATGAGAACCGCGCACAGATCCGCCTGCCCGGCAGGCGCGACCGTTTCATCGTCGTCCAACGCGCCCACGTGGCCGACCACGGCAAAACCTACAGGGTCTTCCTACCCTCGGCTACGACGGTGACGCTCACCGACGCGACAGGACGGCTCGCGGGGGAGCGCACCCCCGACGGGCTTTACGAGTTCTTCACCCGTCCCGAAGCCTTGCGCTCCCGACTTGCCGGGCTCGCCGAGACAGCGCGTGGAAAGACGTACTCACAGAGACGCTATTACGCCCACATCGACCGCCAAGTCGCCCAGCTTCACGCCGAGGCCGACGTCGTCAACATCCGCGCCGCCTACGCCGCAGCCGACGACAAGCCGGGCTTTCTCGCAGCCCTGCGCGCAAACATCGAACAGACGAGCCGGGAAGAGACGCGGCTCGTGCTGGCCAAGCAGAAGGCCTTCGACGCCAAGACAGACGCGTCGACCGTGGGCCGGGACCTCGAGGCGGCAACCCGGCGCCTAGCGGCCCTGCGGGCCGCGCACATCCAGCTATCTCGCACTGCAACACAAGAAAAGGAGATGAAACGATGAGCATGCTCAGCGGAGAACAGCTCTCCCAGCAAATCGTCATCACGTCCGCACAGGTAGGAATCAACGTCACTGCCCGCCTGGCCTCCGGGACCCTCGCCGGGCTGAAAGACACCCTCAGAGTCATTCGGGCGGGCCTCAAACACGTCAAGGACAAAGGACAGCACGGGCAGATGAGGCTGCGAAACCTGCAACGCGCCGCAGGGGGCGACCTGCACCAGCAGGCCGTCACCAACCGGCTAGTTGCGACCTTGACTCGGGATTTGAAGAAACGCGGCGTCGACTTCTCACTAGAAAAAGGACATGACGGCGTTCACTTCGTTCACTTCAAGGGGGCCGACGCCGACACGATGCGCCACGCCGTACTGCAAGCCGAAAAACGGCTTAACCGCCATATCGCGCGGGCGCAAATCCCCCGCGCAGCAATCCGCAAAGTCCCTGAGATGGTCGGCGACGCCATCCGAGCAACATCGGTCCGAGAACTGGCTCGACAGGCCGGACGGGAGATCGCCTACCGGTTCTCGCTTCGGCCCAAAGAGCCCCGAGCAGGCCTCGACGACGGGGGCCCGCCCCTCGAGCGCCCGCAGCGGCCGGCCGAGATGA
>CAUSGP010000009.1:0-17989 GCA_963531075.1 uncultured Actinomycetaceae bacterium
AATGCCGAATGGCTCTGCCCAAGACAATCCCGAAGCCCATTGCTCGGAGAAGCTTCGGATTCTCTTTAGAATCTTGGTGTGTCCAATATTCGAATCGTCAAGAATGAAGAAGCCTCTCGGTACGAGGCCTGGGAAGGTGAGGTACTAGCCGGGTTTGCCGAGTATGGGATCGACGGCGACGTTGCGGAATTCCCTCACACCGAGGTCGCTAGCGAACACGGAGGCAAGGGAGTGGGGAGTGCGATTATTGCCTATGCGATGGCTGACATCGGTGGGCGCTACTCGGTTCGCCCCACGTGTCCTTTCGTCAAGGCGTGGATAGACAAGCATCCCGAGGCCAAGATCCACACGACCTGAGAAGACGCGACCGCGCCTATCCACCAATCGGCCGGTGGCCGCGCCGCCCAAGATTCACGACGCTTGAGGACAGGCGAAAACGCGACCTCCGGTTTTCTGGCGCGATGCTCCTTTTTCTGGCTTTTCTGGGGCGATGCTCCCTTGCGGGCCTTATGCTCCGTCCCGGATGACGCGCACCGGCGAGAAACGGCGATCGAAGACGACGACATTAGGCCGAGTTCCCGGTTTGAAATCGAGTGTCACGCCGGCGGCGTCCTCGATGGAGGCTGCTCTGGCGGGAGTAGCGACGCAGGCGCGCACGATGCGCTCGATTGGGAGAACACCGCGCGAGGCGAAAAGCGCGAGTTGGTCGCTCAGGCGGGAACATCCTCCGGCGATCGTGTCCTTTCCGGCTAAGCGTGCGGCTCCGGCTCGAACGTCGACGTCGAGCCCCCCGAGCCTATAGCGTCCCTCCGGCATTCCGGCCGCCGCGATGGCGTCGGTGACGAAAGCGGCATTCTGCCCGACGTAGCCGTGCACGTCCTCGACTAGGACCGGCTCAATGTGCACGCCGTCACCGATGGTTTCTACTATCGTGTGCCCCAGCCGTGCCGCAGCCAGAAACTCCCTGACGGGGCCCGGTTCGCGATGGTCGATTGGAGGCATGGCATTGAACAAATGTGTAGCCGTCTGCGGCACTCCTTTGAAACCGATCTTGGCCGCGTAATCGGCTGTGGCTTGAAGAACTCGAGCGGCAGTTCGCCCATCCGTCGCCGTATGGCCCCATGACGGGTTGGCCCCGTGGTCTAAAAGTATGCGTGCGGCTTCGAGCGCATTGTCGGTCTCGGGGGCAATCGTCATCGTTTTGACGAAGCCCTTCGCCTCTTCGAGCCACATAGTCAGTTCCCCGGGGTCCGCCCCGCGAATCGCCGCGGGGTTTTGGGCACCGGCCTTGTGTGGAGAGACGTACGGCCCCTCCATGTGGATTCCGGCGAGGTCCCCTGTTTCGCAGAAAGGCACAAGCGCTCTGATGGCGGGCAGGGGATCGACCATGGACACCAGCGAAGCGAGAAGCGCCGTCGTTCCCGCGGCTCGATGTGCATCGATCGCCGCACGTATCGCCTGCGGGTCGGTATCGTCGGGAAAAGAAGCGCCTCCGCCACCGTGACAGTGGATATCGACGAGCCCCGGAGTGACATAGGCGCCTGAAACGTCGGCATTGCCTGCATACCCTTCGGGCAAGACGTCGACGAGTTCCCCTGCTTCAAGGACCAGCCCTCCGCCGACTCTTCTTCCGTGGCCGTCATACACGGTTCCCGAGAAGATCATGCCAGGCTCCAGCGCTCGCGGTACAAATCGGCGTACTCAAGGCCTTCCGCGGCTGCGGCGTCGACGAAGACGTTGAGATTGGGGTGCATTTGGGCGATCGTGGCGGGCCACTTGGCGCTGATCGGCCCTTCGACGAGCTGGCGAACCGCCTCGGCCTTATTCGGACCGAAGGCCAGCAAAAGCAACGAACGGGCTCGCATGATTGTGCCTAGGCCCTGAGTGATGCAGCGGGAGGGAACGAGCATTGGATTTCCGCCGAAAAACCGGGCGTTGTCGGTGCGTGTCCGGCCGGATAAGACTTCAACGCGGGTCTGTGAGACCAGCGAGCCGCCGGGCTCGTTGAAGCCAATATGCCCATTGGCCCCGATGCCCAAGATTTGCACATCCACGCCTCCGGCTGCGGCAATGGACGCCTCGTACTGCTCGGCCGCGAGACTCGGGTGGTCTGCGGAGCCATCGGGAGTGTGCAGGCCGGCTTCGGTCAGACCTAAATTGTGCGGGCCGACGAGTTCTCGCCGCAGCACGTTGCGGTATCGTTCGGGGTGGTCTTGTTCGATCCCCACGTATTCGTCGAGGGCGAAAGCCGAAGAGTTTTCCAGGGTGAACAATCCGTTGGAATGAGCCTTCCTCAACTGCGAGTAGAGGCCTTCCGGCGTGGAACCGGTGGCTACGCCGAGAGTTGCGCCCGGTGTGCGGGCGAAAAGATCGACGACGACGCGCGCCGCCGCCACTGAGGCTTCCTCCGCCGTCTCGAAGATCCCGATCTGCATTGCAGTCCCTTTCTTGGCGCGCCATCGCGCCGCTGGGGTGAGTATCGTGTGCGATCCCAGGATACACGCATGACGTCGATTTGTCTTACAAATTTTGGCAGAGTGGCATCGGCGTGTGCCCGGCTTTTCGCAACGCAGAATGCGACCATTGGCCTGATGAATACAGAGGAACGGAGCAAATGCGTCGCAGCCGCGTGGACGCCCGTCAAGGTGCTGGCTGTCGCGTGGATATTGGTCACAGCGTTCGCGGTTTTCGCCTACGCCGCGACCGTGTCGTCCCCCACGCTAAGCCACGTCGACTGGCATGACGCCGCCAGGGCAGGAACGTCGATCCTTCTGCTTTCCACTGGAGGGTCGGTCGATGTGGGCGAGGCGAGCATAACCCTCATGCCGCTGAGCGTCACACTCCTCATTTGGTGGTTCCTCTATCGCTCCTTCCTCAAGTTCGGCGTCGATTCGTGGGCGCAGGCAGGTTCTGCGGCAGCTTCGTCCTTCCTTTTCACCCTGGTGACGGGGGTGACGGCGCTCCCCGGAGCCGGGCGTTTCGTCGGAGCATTCGGCGCCGCGGTTGTCACGACGGCAGCGATGGCCCGCGCCCACTGGAAGCTCTTTCGTCCGCAAGGGCGCGCGTGGGATGTTGTCGAGCGTTCCCGCAGCGAGCTGATTCCCGCGTGGCGTGCGCTGGCCGTCATTGCGGCCGGGTTCTTGGCTCTCGCCTTGGTCTTGGGCAGAAGCACGATCGCGACGATCAATGGATACTACGTCCAGGGTGTGATGGGCACTCTCATGTTGACGCTTGTGCAGCTCGCCTATCTTCCGAATCTTCTGGTGTGGGGCGCCTCCTACATGCTGGGGGCGGGTTTCTCCATCGGCCAGGGTACGAGTTTCTCGGCACTTGGCGTGAAAAGCCTTCAGCTCCCGGCCATTCCGGTTTTCGGGGCGCTGCCCGGGCCGGATGTGCGAATGACGTGGCTTCCCATTACTGTGGCATTCCTCGCCTTCGGTTGGTTCGTGTGGAAATCGCGACGCTATTCGAGCCTGCGTGAGGCGTCCCTCACCGGAGCCGCGTGCTTTGCCGCGATCGTCGTCGTTGGAGGCGCCGCGAGTTTCCTTTCCTCGGGAGGCATCGGCCCGGGGCGCATGGCCGACGTCGGCCCCTCGCCGTTGGCGCTTGCTCTAGATTTCGCTTTGACACTAGGAATTCCGTGCATTCTTGGACTGGTCGGGCCTCGTGCGATCCAAGAATTGCGTTCCCGTGACCGCAAGCCCCGTGAAAATGCTGAAGAGCCAGAGGAGGGCGAACGGACAGTGATGAAAGGATTCTCCTCCCCGCCCCGTTTTCCGGGGAAGGCGGCCGCCGCAAAACCGTTGACACGTTGACATTCGAAAGAGAAAAGCGTCGCGATTTCACGTGACCCTCCGTCCGTTGAGCTGGCGGGCCAACCTGCTGAACGATAGATTTATCGAGTGAATAGCAGGCACGATCCCGCTCGCCTCGTGGTGCTTGTATCGGGAAAAGGATCCAATATGCAGGCTCTTATGGAAGCCTGCGCCGACCCTGCCTACGGCGCACAGATAGTCGCGGTGGGTGCGGATCGCCATGGAATAGGGGGGATCGACGCCGCCCGAGAAGCGGGGATACCGACTTTCGTACGCGTGCTTTCCGAGCATTCCTCGCGCCGGGAATGGGACGCCGGTTTGCGCGACGACGTCGCCGCATACGATCCCGACATCGTTGTTCTGGCGGGATTCCTCAAGCTCGTCGGCCCCGAATTCCTCTCGTCGTTTCCGCAGCGGGTTGTCAATACTCACAACGCTCTTCTTCCTTCGTTTCCCGGAATGCACGGGCCGGCCGATGCTTTGGCCTACGGTGTGAAGGTCACGGGGGCAACCCTTTTCGTCGTGGATCCTGGAATGGATACCGGTGCAATCCTCGGACAGACAACATGCCCCGTTCTTGAGGCAGATTCCGAGGAAACCCTGCTAGAAAGGATTAAAACGGTCGAACGCGCTCAACTCGTCGAACTTATAGGACGAATGGCTCGCGAGGGCTGGTGGGTAGACGGCAGAAAGGCAGGGATCGGTGCTCGGTCCAGATAAACTCCTCACGCTCCTCCTTTTTGTCCTCTTCACCATCGTCAGCGCCGCTGCCGCGGTATGGCTCATAGGGCGCAAGCCGACTCGTAAGACTCGCGTTCAGGCTTCGACCGCCATGGTGGCGGCCATCATGTGTGCGATTGCAGCCACGGGGGTTCAGATGAATAGAACCCTTGGGTATGTCGCGAGGTGGCGTGATGTTCCCGGTCTGTTCATCATGGAAACGGGAAGCGGTTCGACGCGCCCGATGCGTCGGCCCATTCCTCCTGCGGAAGATGGGGATCCCGAGTTGCCCGACTACGCCGGTGACCGCGTCTGGAAGGCCAAGTTTAAGAAGGATTCCAACGGAGCCTACAAAACAAAATTCAAAGGTCCGGTATCCGGGGTCAATTTGCCCGTGTGGGTGTGGACGCCTCCGAATTATTCGCCAAAAGACGGCAAGATTTATAAAGTCATGCTCATGTTGCACGGCTATCCGGGCAACCCCTACAAGGTTCCAACCCAGCTCAATCTCCAAGTGGCCATGAAGAAGCATCCGAATACGATTCTCGCGGTGCCGTCCCTGAAAGTTGACGCGTCGTCTCCCGATTGCATCGACATCAAAGGTCGCCCGGCCGTCGGTTCTTGGGTGACTCACGACATCGTGGGGATGCTCCGGCATAATTTCCCCAATACGGCGAAAACCCGGGTGGGGTGGACCATTGCGGGGGCGTCCTACGGCGCATACTGCGCGGCCGTTTTAGGCCTGACGCACCCTCAAACGTTCTCGAAAATCGTTTCCTTCTCCGGCTATGACCAGCCGGAGACCGGACGCCTGCTCGGTGCGTCGCCTCGGGTCAAGCGGGAATTCAGCGTGTCCAGTCTGCTTGCTAAGCAAAAGTATTGGCCCCAACGATTTTACGTCACCGGTTCCAAAGGCGACCCGAAATCGGTGGCCTTCGTAGAGAAACTCAAAAAGATATCGACGCCGACCGTCAGGATCACTTCGCTGCTTCAGCCGATCGGCGGACACAATTGGGGAGTGTGGCGCAAAGAACTTCCGGCCGCCCTCAAGTGGAATGGGAGAGGCTGATGTTCGCGATAACCGGGGGCGGAACCATCTTTGTCAGCTTCGCCATGACTGTGGCGTGCATAGTCTGCGCGGTCGTATACGGCCCTCGTCTCCGATGGGAAGGACGCAGAGCGGCCTGGGGAGTCCTTGCTCGCACGGGCATCGTGCTCATGTCGATATTCTGCGGATGCGTTACGGTTCTTCTGCTTTTCAACAAAGTAACGCTCACCGTCACGTCATTCGGCGATTTGGACGCCTTCCTCTACCTTCTCGGACTTTCTGAGTGACCGAGAGTGACCGTCTGGCGGGCCGCCAGGACGCGCGAGGCATTCGGACGCTACCATGAAAGGCGTCGGCGACTGGCGTTGGATGGGACTGACCATCGGGGAGCGGAGTCTCGGCGTCGCACGCCTGGGCGCCGTAAACGAGGAGAAACATGCCAATTCCCATTCGCCGCGCAATAATTTCCGTTTTTGACAAAACCGGTGTCGAGGAGCTCGCAAAAGCACTTGACGACGTCGGCTGCCAGATCGTCTCGACGGGTTCCACCGCATCGATTATTCGAGCGGCGGGCGTTCCCGTGACCGATGCCTCCGACGTGACATCGTTTCCCGAGTGCCTGGACGGCAGAGTGAAAACGCTCCATCCTGCCATTCACGCCGGAATTCTCGCCGATAGGCGACGCGAGGGGCACCGTCGTGAGCTGGCCGAACTCGAGATCGAGGGAGTGGATCTCGTCGTCGTCAACCTCTACCCGTTTTCCCAGACGGTCGCCTCCGGGGCGGATGACGACGAATGCATCGAGAAAATCGATATCGGAGGCCCGTCCATGGTTCGAGGGGCGGCGAAAAACCACGCGAATGTGGCCGTCGTGACCGATCCTGCGGACTACGCACTCGTGAGTGAGGCCGTGCGGAAAGGCGGCTTCGACGCCCGCGAACGAGCTGCCCTCGCCGCGAAGGCCTTTGCTCATACCGCGCAGTACGACGCCGATGTCGCCCGGTGGATGGCGAATTCTGTCGATGGGGAGGCTGCCGGCCTTGCCGACGCGGCGAATTCCCGAGTTGTCGAAGCCGAGAATGCCGGTCTTCGACGGCCGGGAGAAGAGACCGAAACGGCGGAGACGCGGCCGGGAGAAGAGGCCGAAACGGCGGAGAAAGCGAACCGAAGGAGCCGAGCCGACGCCGGTCGCGAGCTTTTCGGCTGCTTCAAGGCGGCCGATCTGCGCTACGGCGAGAACCCGCATCAGGCGGCCGCGCTCTATTCTGGTGGTGAAGGCGGCGTCGCCGGAGCGGTTCAGCTCGGCGGCAAGGTGATGAGCTAGAACAACTACCAGGACGTCGATGCCGCCGTGCGCGCGGCCTATGATCATGCCGAGCCAGCCGTGGCGGTCGTCAAACACGCCAATCCCTGCGGAGTGGCCGTGGCCGAATCCATCGCGGGGGCCCATTCGGCGGCGCATGCCTGCGATCCACTTTCCGCTTACGGGGGCGTGATTGCCGCCAACAGACAGGTCGATGCGCCTATGGCGGAGCAGATCGCTCCGATCTTCACCGAGGCCGTCGCCGCTCCTTCGTTTAGCGCCGACGCTCTCGAGATTCTCAAGAAAAAGAAGAATCTACGGATTCTCAAGGTCGACCCGATCGAGATAGACCGTGAGATCCGGCCGATATCCGGGGGAGTGCTAGTCCAAGAACGCGACCGAATCGACGCCGAAGGCGATGTCCCTGACGCGTGGCGTTTGGTCTCCGGGGAACCGGCGGACGAAGCCACGATGCTCGACCTTGCATTCGCCTGGCGCGCGGTCCGTGCGGTAAAGTCCAACGCGATTCTCTTGGCTCACGCGCGAGCCACCGTCGGGATCGGCATGGGGCAGGTCAACAGAGTCGATTCGTGCCGTTTGGCGGTTGAACGGGCGGGCGAGAGAGCGTCGGGTTCCGTCGCGGCCTCGGACGCTTTCTTTCCGTTCGCCGACGGGCTTCAGATTCTTCTGGATGCCGGGGTGAGGGCCGTGGTCCAGCCCGGAGGATCGGTTCGCGATACGGAGGTCATTGATGCGGCCCGCCAGGCCGGCGTCACGATGTACCTCACGGGGGCCCGCCACTTTTCGCATTGACGGGCGCCTCTTGTACAGAAGATCGTTGGTTGGGCGTAGTTCTGGCCGTGCGGCCAAATTTTAGGGCGGTTGCCAAGAGTGCGCAGGATCGTAGAAACTCCGTCCAACGGTTGGTTTCCCGCGTATTTCCGCGCTTTTGTGGGATGAACGGGGACGATGGAGATCGGTTGCGAATCGGTTTCAACGGCGGTTCGCCCGGCCCCGCTAGATTTTGCTTCCCGATTTTGACGGGAAGAGTCGCAAGAATCCCTTACACTAAAAACCAAATCGACGTTGAAGAAAGGAAGGATCCGAGAATGACGATTGACCCCGTTATCATTGATCGCGCTGTGGCAAGAGCTCGTCAATGGAATGAGGATGCGCAGGCCTACCCGACTGCGCGGGCCGCAAAGCTTCTGTCTCAGGTTCTTGATCACGAGGGCGGCCTCGACTACACGGTGAATTTTGTGGACGGGGTCATCCGCCCGGAGGATCATAGCGTGGCGGCTCGCAACCTCAAGCATCTGTCGAAGCGTGATTCCGATTTCCTGCCGCCCTATTTGGCTGCGCCGGCGAACATAGGCGGAAGGATTGCCCCTCTCGTTCCGTCCCTCGCCTCGGTTGCCGCGCGCCGCGTATTCGCCTTGCTCGTCGGCGATCTCATCCTTGACGTGACCCCCGATAAGCTCGGTCCGGCCATCGCGAAGCTGCGGGCCGACGGTTCGCGCCTCAACCTCAACCTTTTGGGAGAGGCTGTTCTCGGGGACAGGGAGGCCGCCCACCGAATGGAGGCGACCGCCGATCTCATCAAAAGGGACGACGTCGATTACGTTTCGCTCAAGGTTTCCGCGGTCATCGGCCCTCACGCACCTTACGGCCACGCCGCGGCGGTCGACGAAGCCGTCGAAAAGCTGCTTCCCCTCTACAGGCTTGCCGCTTCGTCCAATACGTTCATCAACCTGGACATGGAGGAGTACAAGGACCTCGACCTGACCATCGACGTCTTCAAGCGTCTTCTAGGCCGCGAGGAATTCCTCGGGTACCGTGCGGGCATCGTGCTCCAGGCTTATCTTCCCGACGCCTTGGAGCGACTCAACGAGCTCACGGAATGGGCGTTGGATCGCCGCGCCAAGGGAGGCGCTCCAATCAAGGTTCGCATCGTTAAGGGTGCCAACCTTTCTATGGAAAGAGTCGACGCGACGATGCACGGCTGGAATTTGACGGTCCAGGCCAGCAAGAGCGAAACCGACGCCAACTACCTCGCCTGCCTCAATGCGGCGTTAACGCCCGAAAGGGTTGACGCCGTCAACATCGGCGTCGCCGGAATGAATCTCTTCACGATGGCTTACGGGTACGAACTTGTGCGCGAGCGCGGCATCGCATCGGGCGTGGACTACGAAATGCTCGCGGGAATGGCGACGCCGCAATCCCACGCCGTACGCGACACGGTTGGACCGCTCCTGTACTACGTGCCCGTCGTCCGCCCCGAGGAATACGACGTGGCTGTGGCTTACCTCGTGCGCCGCCTCGAAGAGAATGCGACGCCGGAGAACTTCATGTCGAACGTCTTCGATCTGGAGAAAGCCGACACTTTTGCCACGGAGGAACAGCGTTTCCGCCATGCGGCGGAACTCGTCCCGGGTCTGAAATACGGGCCGCGCCGCAAGCAGAATCGCTTCGAATCGACACCCGTTCCGGAGCACTTCGACAACACCCGCGACACCGACCCAGCTTTGCGCGCGAACATCGAATGGGCGGAGAAAATCGCCTCGCGCATCCCGGACACTCAGTTGGGGATGGACGTTGTCGCCGAGAACATGATCGGTTCCGAAAAGGAAGCCCACGCTATCGTGGAGTCTGTGGCGAAGGCCGCCAAAGGTTGGGCTGAGCGAACGGGTAAAGAACGGGCAAAGGTCCTTCGGGCCGTTGCTCAGGCTCTCGAAGATCACCGCGCCGAACTCATCGAAGTGGCCGGCAACGAAGCGGGGAAGGCCATCGATCAGGGTGACATCGAGATTTCCGAGGCCATCGATTTTGCGCTCTACTATGCCGATCTGGCAGAAGAGCTCGACTCTTTGGAAGGCGCCGCGTACGTGCCTGTGAGCACGACCCTCGTAACGCCGCCGTGGAACTTCCCCATCGCGATCCCCGCCGGCGGAGTGCTGGCCGCCCTCGCAAGCGGTTCGGGCGTGGTCTACAAGCCCGCCAAGTTGACTCGCCGCACGGGAGCATACCTCGCCAAGCTCATGTGGGAGGCGGGAGTTCCGCGCGACGTGTTGGCCCTTGTGTGCATGGACAAGTCCTCTTACGGGAAGACGCTGGTTGAGGAGTGCGATCAGACGATCCTCACGGGATCCATCGAGACGGCGCGGATGTTCCGGTCCTGGCGTCCCGACCTTCGTTTGTTCGCCGAGACATCCGGGAAGAACGCCATTATCGTCACCCCCAACGCGGATATCGATTTGGCGGTCAAAGACATCGTCTATTCGGCTTTCGGCCACGCCGGCCAGAAGTGCGCGGCCGCTTCGCTCGTCATTCTTGTGGGCTCGATCGGCTTCTCCCAGCGATTCCAACGTCAGCTCGTGGATGCCGTTCGCTCGCTTAAGCTCGGACATCCTCACGACCTGTCGGCTCAGATGGGGCCGATGGTTGAAGCTCCGCACGGCAAGCTCTTGCAAGGTTTGACCGAGCTAGGCCCGGGGGAGACGTGGGTTGTCAAGCCTCGCAAGATCGACGAGAAGCTGTGGGGTCCGGGTGTGCGCGCGGGCGTCATGCCCATGAGCGAATACCATCTGACCGAGTACTTTGGCCCGATCCTGGGCGTCATGAGGGCAGAGTCTCTCGACGAGGCGACCGCTTGGCAAAACGCCGTCGATTCCGGACTCACAGCCGGCCTGCATTCGCTCGATTCCGAAGAGATCGCCGTGTGGCTCGATCGGGTTCACGCCGGAAACGTCTACGTCAATCGCGGCATCACGGGTGCGATCGTGCGCCGTCAACCTTTCGGAGGATGGAAGCGGTCCTCGGTGGGCGCCGGAACCAAGGCCGGGGGGCCGAACTACCTCATCGGCCTTGGCCATGTCGAGTGGGCGCACAAAGATCTCAGCCGCGCGCAAGTATCCAACGAAACCCTGCGTGGGGCCCGGGTGATAGCCGAAACGATGGACGACGTCGATCAGGATCGATTCCTCGCCATCATCGAGGGAATGGACAAGGCTCTGAGCGGGCACTTCCAGCCGGACGATCCGAGCGGGCTCGGCGTCGAAAAGAACATCCTGCGCTATGTTCCCTTCCCCGAGGTCGTCATTCGCCAATCCGGCGGGGGCGGCGGCGACATCCTCGCCGTCGCGGCGGGGGCGCTGGCGATAGGAGCCCGGCCCAAGGTTTCCACATCCGTGTCTTTACCCAGGCAGACCGTCGATTTCCTTGAATCGAGAGGGGCCGACGTCGTACTCGAATCGGATGAGGATTTCCTTGCCTATGCCGCTACACGTGCCGATTCGGCTGACGGCGTGCGATACCGCCTCATCGATTCCGATCCGCGGGCGCTCGCAGAAGCCGTGGGCGGAAGCGTGGACGTTGGGATCTATGCCGAGCCGATCACCGGCTGCGGCCGTGTCGAATTGCTTCCCTTCGTGCGCGAGCAAGCGGTTTCGGCCACGAACCACCGTTTTGGGAATCCGACGAAGCTCCTTGACGGAGTGATCTAAGGCAGGCCCTGACGGGAAAGACCTTGAAGGCCGTGGTATTCGGATCGAATGCGAAAATGATGTGATCCGAAGCCACGGCCTTTGGCTGTCGGTTTGGAACGTTGTGGTCGCGTGCAAAAACGTCGCGTCCAAAAAGGCTCTAGCACTTTCACACCTTCGAAAGTGCTAGAGCCTTTTTGCTGCGGCCGGCAATCAGTGTTTAGCTTTGAGACGAGCCTCGACCGTTTAGTTGTGGATCAGAACAGTGTGTAACTGTGGGCCAGCGTGTAACTATGCGGCCAGCGTGCCGGCATTTAGCTTTTATTTAGCTTTTTGCGAGGGCCCGCATCGAGCGAAGAGCGACAACGAGCGAGGCGAGAGAGGCCTCCTGCGTTTTAACCAACTCTTTGGTTGCCGCCAGCGTTCGTTCGGAAGCCGGATGTTCGGCCAGCCATATACCGACTCGATCCGTGCCGGGTTCGGTGTCCGCGAGCACGCGCTCGGTTAGCTCCACCGCTGTCGCATGGAGGTCGGCTTCGGTTGCCGATTGCGCCGTCGCGGTCCACGCATTGGTAGCCGGAAGGTTGGCATTGAGCTGAACGAGCTCGTCGATGGAGAAGCGTTCGTACAGATCGAGCAGAATGCGTAGGACTTCATCGGGGTTCTCGTCAAGGCGTGCCGCGGTGTCGATGGCGTTCATGAGTGTGGTCGCTCTGGGCAGATCGACCGAGATTGCGGCTAGATCATCGGGTATTCCCTCGGCAAGAAGGGTCTTGATCTCCTCGGCTCGCCCGGAGGCGTCTGCCGCGTTCAAAAAGTCGTCAAGGCGGCCGATCCAGGAGCCGAGGGCGGCGAATCGTTCGACGGTTTGCTCGATGGAAGCCGAAGGAGCTTGGATAAGCCATCGGATGGTGGTGTCGAGTGTGCGTGTGAGGGTGTGGTAGAGATGGGTTTGCGTGTGGGTGGGTATTTTGTTGTCGAGGGTTTCGATGGCGCCGACGATTCCAGAGAGGTCGAGGATTTCCTGGGTAGCAGCGAAAGCGCGGACGATGTCCTCGATTGGAGCTTGGGTGTCTTCGATGGCACGAAGAAGGAAAGTTGGGCCGCCGTGGTTGACAACCGAGTTGGCGATCGCGTTGGTGATGATTTGACGGGCCAGGGGATGGGCGGCCAGCCTGTCACCGTACGTGTCAACGATGTGCGGCGGGAAGTAGGCGTGAAGTTCCCGAGAGAACCAGGCTTGGTCGGGAATCGACGTCGTGATGAGATCCTTCTTGAGAGCGATCTTCGCGTAGGCGACGAGAACGGCAAGTTCGGGAGACGTCAGGCCTTGCCCGTGTGCCTGGAGACGTTCGAGCAATTCGATGTCGCTGGGCAAGAATTCCAGGGTACGGTCGAGGTCGGCATGGTCTTCGAGGTAGTGCATGAGACGAATGTGTTCGTGGACCATGACCGGTGCCAGGGCTCGCGCATTGCTGAGAAGGATATTTTGCTCGTAGTTGTCACGCAGGACGTGGGCGGCGACTTGTTCGGTCATCTCCTCCAGGAGCTTGTCGCGTTCGGTCAACGACAGTTCGCCGGAAGCCACGAGTGGGGCGAAGAGGATTTTGATGTTGACTTCGTGGTCGGAGGTATCAACGCCGGCGGAGTTGTCGATCGCGTCGGTGTTGAGCTTGATGCCTGCTAAAGCGGCCTCAATGCGCCCGAGTTGAGACAAGCCGAGGTTACCGCCTTCGCCGACGACCTTGCACCGAAGATCGGCCCCATTGACGCGAATGGCGTTATTGGACGGATCGCCGATTTGCTCGTTGGTCTGGGTGCCGGATTTGACGTAGGTGCCGATGCCGCCGTTGAACAACAGATCGACCGGAGCGCTCAGCAAGGCCCTGATAACCTCGGCGGGAGTCAACGCCTGCACGTCCGGGTCGATTCCGAGCCTGTCGCGTACTTGCGGCGAGATTGGAATGGATTTGGCCGTTCGGGGCCATACCCCGCCCCCCGCAGAGATCAGTGAGGCCTTGTAATCAGCCCACGAGGACCGCGGCAGATTGAACAGGCGTCGACGTTCGGCGAAAGAAACGGCCGGGTCGGGATTCGGGTCCAAGAAAACCGAGCGATGGTCGAAGGCCCCGACCAGGCGAATGTGCTCAGACAGCAGCATGCCATTGCCGAAGACGTCACCGGACATATCCCCGATGCCCACAACGGTGAAATCTTGGCGTTGAGTATCGATGCCCAATTCACGGAAATGGTGTTTGACAGATTCCCAGGCCCCTCGAGCGGTGATTCCCATCTTCTTGTGATCGAACCCGGCCGACCCGCCCGAAGCGAAGGCGTCATCAAGCCAGAACCCGTAATCGTGGGCCAAAGAATTCGCGATATCGGAGAAGGTCGCCGTTCCCTTATCGGCGGCAACCACCAGATACGTGTCATCGCCATCATGACGAACTGTCCCCTGGGCTGGCACAACACACCCGTCGACGAGGTTGTCCGTGATATCCAACAATCCACTGATAAAGATCCGGTAGGCTGCGATCCCCTCATTGAGCCAGGCGTCACGATTGATGCTTGGATCGGGCAGACGCTTTGCGAAAAAACCGCCCTTCGCCCCGGTCGGGACGATAACCGCGTTTTTGACCATCTGCGCCTTGACCAGCCCCAACACCTCGGTGCGGAAATCTTCGCGGCGATCCGACCACCGCAGCCCCCCGCGAGCCACCAAACCAAACCGCAAGTGCACACCCTCCACGCTGGGGGCGTACACCCACACCTCGAACAACGGACGGGGCTCGGGAAGAAAACTCACCCGGGAGGGCTCTAGTTTTAAAGCCAAGGACGTTGCTCCGGGCTTGTACGCATTCGTGCGCACGGTTGCATCGATGACGGCGAGGACAGCGCTGGCGATCCTTTCATCATCGAGAGACGTGGCCTGTTCAATCCGTTCGACCACGCCCTCGTGAAGCGTCTGCGGATCGGCTTCGGCTCCGGGCTGGAACCTCGCCTCAAAGTACTCGACGAAGGCCTTTGCCAACGGAGGATTTTTCACGAGCGATTTGCGCAAGTAAGTTCGTGAGAACGGCAGGCCGCCTTGGCGAAGGTAACCAACGATCGCTCTGAGTATCGTCACCTGTGCCCCTGTGAGCCCGGCTGAAAGCACGAGGGCGTTGAGAGAATCCGATTCGATTTCGCCCCGCCATACGTTCGATACGGCGTCAATGAAGCGTTGGTCGGCGTCTGTCCAGAGTTCGCCGCTTTTCGCTTGCAAGCCGAAGTCGAACATCTTGGAGTCGCCGAAGGCGTAGGGGCGCTCGTCGGTGACGACGAGGTCGAAATTCGAGAAGATAGGCAAGATACCGGTAAGCGAAACCTCTTCACGCACAAAGATCTTAAGGCGGCGAGCAGCGGGCGAATCGTCGGGCGCGTAGAGCTCGAGCTCGAATCCGCCGGGTTCGAGCGCCGCAAGCCTGGCTGCGTCGCGCGCCCCGGTTTCGGGCGAGTACTCGGTTTTGTAGGAGGCCGGCACGAGAGAAAGACCAGTGGCCCCCGACTTTGCGGCGACGAGGAAGCTTTCATCCCAGTCCAAGATTGCGCGGGTCACCGTGCGCGCGAAATCTTCCTCATCGACGTCGCTCTTGCCTCCGCACACGATGTAGCTCATATAGGCCAGTGGCCCGGAACTGACGTCAAGCTGCGTGTCGATGTCCGAGCTTGCAAAGGTCTGCTCGACGAGCTCGGCTATTCGGGCATGGGATTGTGCGGTGAAGCGCTCGCGCGGGGTGACCACCAGGCACGCCACAGCACCCAGGAAGATGCCGCTGTGCACGATCGTCGTTGTTTGCGACCGAGAGATGCGCGAGACATCCGCGAGCAGATCCTCGGGGCTCAGAAGCATGAGAATGTCGCGGGGATAGCTTTCGAGAATCTGGAGAAGATCCTTGCCCGAATGCGAGTCGCGTGGAAGGCCCGAAGCTTCCAGCACCGCATTGGCGCGTGAAGCCGCCAAAGGCGTCGCCAAAACGGAAGAAGCGTAGGTATTGGCGGTCATAAGGCCGAAGATGATCGTTGAACCCGTGGCGAAAACGTCAATGTAAGCGTTGCGGTGGATGTTCGAACGGTAGCTCGATTTTGTGTGGATGAGGGTCGGCTTCGAGTGACGGCTTGCGGCGTGGCGCAGCGAGGTCGTGGCTAAGTGTTCGAGCTGCTTGCGCAACTCCGGGTACTTCGCAGCCAATCCGAAGGATTGTTCGCCGTCGAAGGCCCCGAGGATCGTGAATGATCCGTTCGCTATCCATTCGAGGGTCTCGCGGTCGGATCCCGAAAGGGTTGCGGCCGCCTTGCGCGCGATATCCGTCATCGGAGCCCAATCGGCGACTATCGTGTGGACGTCGTCCACGACCGTGGCGAGAGAATCGACCAGAGCGGCGTCGGGTTTCGGAGCGACGTCAACCGCAATCCACGACTCGCCGTTGATCACCGGGTGAAGCAGCCGAGTGACGGCGTAGCCGGCTGACTTGACCGCTATGGAAATCGAGTCCACCAGGAAGGGGATGTCCTCGGTCACGCATAGGATCGTCGTTCCCTCCACCGCGAGGGAAGTTCCGCCGTTGGCTTCCCGTGAGAGCTTTTTATGGGCGGAAATCAGTCTGTCGAGCTCCTCATCGCCGAGGTTTGGATCGACGCGCCTCGCGTGGTCCGTGTAGGTTTGCACGACGTCGAATCCGCCGTTCGGTCCGGTGAGATCAGTAGGCATATTCACGCTCCTTCGTGTGCGACCCTTCTAAAATACCCTATGTGGAGACCGGGGTCACAGTTTGATCCTCAGCGATTTTCGAGCGCGAGCCAGCTCGCGGGGAGAATCGACGGCGAGCAAGGCGATGAGCTTTCCTTCTTTGGACCAGCTGATGGCGACACCTTCGGCGGTGTCGATGCGTTCAACATCCGTTTCTCCGGGTGCCCCCGTAAGGCCACACCCGGGAATCGCCCCGACGAAGCCTATATTTTTGCCGAACTGCGTGGAGAAGACCTCAGGGGGAGCGAGGAATCGAGGGGGTGTGCCTCCGAATATGGCCGCCGCTGTGAAGGCTCCGTCGGCCAGGGCTTTCATCCAATGCCCGCCGTTTCTCGGGCCAAAGGGCGTGGTGGCGTCCGCGCAGTCTCCCACGGCGTACAAACCGCTGACCGGGCGACCGTTGCGAAGCACTCGGGTGTGCATGTCTGTGACCAGCGCACCCCTTGGGCTGACGTCCACCTCGAGCCCGAGCCGTGGGAAAACAGGTACGGAGCCTGTGGCTTGGACGAGCGCGGATTCGGCTACTGCAGTGCCCGGCCGCGTGTTGCCAGGCCAGGTTTGACCCAGGTGGAGGACAACTCCGGCGTCTGCGATCCAGCTAATCCACAGATCGTCGACTGCACCGTCGAACGTTCGCCCAAGAACGTGGGGTGAGGATTCCCACAGGTGAACCTCGCAAATATCGCTCGCAATGGAAGCCAGCTCGGTTCCGACCCATCCTGCTCCGACGATGTCCACACGTGCCCCATTAGCGAGGGAGTCAGCAATACGGAGGGAGTCGTCGACCGTATAGAGGGTGAGCGCCCCGGGGATGCTCGTACACGGCCTGCTTCCCGAAGCGATGACGGCGACGTCGACGTCAAACCCGTCAATGAACCATCCTTCGCCTTCCGGACGCATATGTTCAGCGGGGAGGGGCACGACGTCGACGTCCAGGTCGGCCAGATCGCCGAACCCTTCGTCTGCGAGCGGACGCAGGCGGGCATCCAACAGATTCTTGGAAAGGGGCGGACGGTCGTAGGGCGGGCAGCCTTCGGCGTTCCAAGCGGTCAGCGCCCCGCTGAATCCAGCTTCGCGAAGCTCGGCCGCCACGCGCAAGCCCGCCAGTCCCGTTCCGACGATTCCGATGCGGTCGATGTTCATGGCAACAATGCTAAAGGGATGCCGCACGGCAGGATTGGGAAAGGGGCAGATGGCAGGCTTCGGATGGGGATGCCGCGCGGCAGGCTGCGCTTGGACTCTAGACGGCAGATTCCCCGTCCGCGTGATCGGTGTGCATTCGCGCGAGATCCGCTTCCAGTGGACGAACCTTGGGGGATCGCGTGACTAGTTTGTGAATGCCCCAAACGCTAAGGAAAAGCGGCAGGCCGACGTAGGAGGACAAGAGCGCCATAAGGTCTACGGCGCCCGTGTCATCAAAGGCCTCGTAGCTTTGGCCGATGATGACGATCGCGCACATGGACATCGCCAGCAACGGACCCGCCGGGTACCACTTGGCCCGATAGGGCAGCTCTTCCAAAGAATGCCCTTGCGCGAGGAAGGCCTTTCGGAATTTGTAATGCGACCACGCCACGCCCATCCAGGTGATGAATCCAGCCAACCCCGAAGCGTTGACGAGCCACGTGTAGGCTGCGCCGTCGCCGATAAGCGAAGAAATGAAGCAAGCCGCGCCGATGGCCGTTGTGACCGCGAGGGCCGGCACCGGCACGCCTCGCGAGTTCGTCCGCCCGAGGAAAGAGGGGGCGTTTCCTTGACGCGAAAGGGCGTAGAGCATGCGGGTGGAGGCGTAGAGGCCGGAGTTTCCGGCCGAGAGGATCGACGTGAGAATGACGG
>CAUSGP010000010.1:0-17275 GCA_963531075.1 uncultured Actinomycetaceae bacterium
TGCTCTTTGGGAGAGTCAATCAGGCCAGTGCAGTGGGTTCAGGCTTCAAGAAAGTCCTCTCCCAAGAGTTTTCAGGATCCTCCCACGCCGACGGCGCGGTTGCGCAATCGAAAGAGCGCCTTGCCGACGTCGACGACGATGGCGTGTGGTTCCGTTCGCATCTCGATGGAAAAAGACACCGTTTCACCCCGGAAGTGTCTATGCGCATCCAACACGAACTCGGTGCCGATGTGATCTTCGCCTTTGACGAATTGACGACGCTGCTCAACTCGCGCGCCTACCAGGAGGAAGCACTCGAACGTACACGCAGGTGGGCCCGCAGATGCCTCGTCGCGCATCAGGCCCTCACCTCCGAACGCGAACATAAGCCCTACCAGCAGCTTTTCGGGGTGATCCAAGGCGCCCAATACGAAGACCTGCGTCGCAAGGCCGCCCGCGACCTCGGCTCGATGGAAGTGGACGGCGTGGGCTTCGACGGTTTTGGCATCGGAGGCGCGTTGGAGAAAGAGAACCTAGGCGCGATCGTCGGATGGGTTACGCAAGAGCTGCCCGAGAACCGTGCACGGCACCTTTTGGGCATCTCCGAGCCGGACGATTTCTTCGCGGCAATAGAAGCGGGCGCCGACACCTTCGACTGCGTCAACCCCTCACGGGTGGCCCGCAACGCGGCAATCTACTCCCCGGACGGGCGCTTCAACCTCACCCGCGCTCAATTCAAGCGAGACTACGGGCCGCTCGTGCCCGGATGCGCCTGCTACACATGCACGCACTACTCGCGCGCCTACCTCCACCACCTGTACAAAGCGAAAGAAATGCTCTTCTCCACGCTTGCGACCATTCACAACGAGTATTTCACGGTGCACCTGGTCGACGGCATTCGCGCCGCCATAGAAGAGGGCCGCTATGCAGAATTCAAGGAAGAGACCCTCGGGCGTTTCTACTCGGGCAATTGGGGCAAACGATGATCCTGCCCCTAGAATTCGCGAGTGGAAGCCTCTTTAAGGGCGCTCATGTGCGCATCGTCGGGAAAACCGTTGATATTCCAGCGAGGCGGCCAGACGTTATGCATGGGTGAAATGCCCTCGTGCCAGACGTCGCGGGCTACCTGAGCTCGGAGCCTGACGTAGCCCGACGTGTCGGCCTCCCACGGATACGGGGATCTTTCGCGCACAAACTCGATGTAGTCGGTGTCGGGAATTGAACCGAAGCCGTCCGTGGACGTCCAATGGGTCGACGAAGACGTGAAAGCGCCGTTGCGGACCACCTCGAAAGGCGCGAGGGTCCCGAAATCGTTCGGCCACGTACGCATCTCGCGTTCCTGGACGCTGTAGATCTTCGCGCGGGATCGCGCGCGGATCTTCGAAAGGATACGGGCTGCGGGGTGATCGCTCATAGGGATCCACTCGCTCCACCCGTCGTCGGTTACCACATGGGGCAAGGGGTAGATCATATCCGAGGCGCCCCGCGAGAGGTATTGAAAAAGCGGAGCAAGGCTCGGATCGTCGGCCATCACGACGAAAGGGAGATCGCGCGAGGCCGGAACGAACAGGGGCAGGCCGTCGTCGTTCTTGGAGCTGAGCGATTCGGCCACCGTAAGAGCCATATCGACATCCATGAACCACGAGCTTTGATAGCTCGGAGGTCCGGCGAACTCGAAGATGTGCGCTCCCGCCAGTTTCCCCGGTTGAACCTGCACGGAGGGCTGACCGTCAGTGAGATCGGATGTGCGCAAATGCATGAGCGCCTGTTGGAAAAACCCGACGATATCGTTCGGCAGCCCCAGCCGTTCGGCGTCGGAGAAGTACATGGGGGTGATGAGATCCTGCCCGTCGATTGCGATGCCCGCGCCCACGAAAGGCGTCAAGGGGACGTAGATCATCGAATCGTCGTGAGCGTGGTCGTGAGAGGCGACGAAATAGTCCGCGCTGCGCACGATGGGCATGACGTGGGCCAGAACGGACTCTCCGCTGCTCGTATCCAGTGGGGCCCGCCGCTCGTCTGAGAGCGTGCTCGCTTCGTCTTCGTCGAGTTCGGCGGAGGCGAGGCCCCCGAGAGAATGATCGACCGCGAGAGTCTCATACGAGGGGGCCGACTCGGCTTTGGCCGCTCCGATGCTTATAAGGCGATCGAGCAATTCTCGGCGAACGGGCTCCGGCTTGGACTCATCAATCATATGCCCGGGACGGAAGCGAAATGTGCGGCCGTCGGGCAGCAGGATATCGAGCCAATCGTCGTCGACATTGATGAACGCGCCCTTCAAGTCAGGGTGCGCCGCCGCGACGTCGAATGCCCAATCGATGAAATCCATGCGGTCATTGTCTCCCGAAATGGCGGCAAACGCCCACCTGTTCGTTCCGCGCGATCAGGGATGAGGGCCGAATTCGCGCGAGACGACGCCGAATGGAAGGCGAAGCGCACGATCGTCCGCCACAGCCGGCACTAGTGCGGGATGAAGTTCGCGCGTCTTGGAAGCTAGGGCAAAAGGCAATATATTTTGACCAGTGGGGTCTTTCGCGATGTCCGAGAAAGCGAGACGCCCCAGCCGTGCGTGGGTTCCTCCCACACGCCACCCGCGCGCGGAACATCCAATAGGAGGTAAAAGGATGTCATTGCCGCGTTCACGCGACCTTAAACGCACCGCCCCAAGGCCCCGCCGCCGCGGGCTTTCAAAGCGTACCCAGCGTTTGGTCTCGGCGGGAGCGACGGCTGCGATCGTCCTTGCCTACGGAGCGGCCATCGCCGCGTCGCACGGCATCGACAGGGCCGAACTCTCTTTGAACGACGGCGGCGTGTGGGTCACCAATCAAGGGTCTCGCATGCTCGGACATGTGAATTACCCCTCACAATCGATCGACGCTTCAGATCGGACGAAAACCGACAAATTCGATGTTCTTCAGGAGGAAGACACCGTCCTCTATCGCAATTCGGAAGCCGGCACGTTGGCGGTGGTTGACCCGTCTAAGTCCCTCATCGGGACCGAGCAGCAGCTGGGAACGATCGACAATGTCGGTTTGGGCGGCGGCACGATCGGGCTCATCGACTCCAAGGCGGGCAAGGTGTGGGCCACCAACGTCAAGTCGCTTCCCAGCTTTTCGCCGGAAGCCTCAGCACCCGCCGACGATGGAGTTCAAGACGGCGTGATGGCGGTGGGCAAGGAAGGCTCGGTGCACGTCGTCTCGGCCAAGGAGAAAGTGCTCCACACGATGCAGAAGGAGGGGTCTGCCTTCACTCGGATCGAGCACACGTTCCCCGATGAATTTGCCTCTGTCAGAGGCCTCCAGATAAGTGCGGTGGGGGAGGATCCGGTGGTGCTTGACCCGGATTCGGGCAAGCTCATGCTGCCGGACGGAAAGGTCGTCTCGCTGGGCGATTCCAATGGCCTGCGTCTGCAAGAGCCCGGGCCGCAATCGGCCGACGTGCTCGTGGCCTCCTCGACGTCGCTCTATCGAGTTTCCCTCGAAGACGGCGCGGTCACGCAAAAAGCGGCCGATTCGCAGAATCCGAACGCTCGGGGGAATGCGGCGCCTCCCGTGTTTCACCAGGGGTGCGCCTACGCCGCATGGGCCAACACGGGGCGTTTTGTGCGAGATTGCGAGGGCAACGCCGACGATGTCTCGCGTCCGGCCGAAAAGCTCCAAGCGAGCGAAAGCGTACGTTTTCGCACGAATAGGAAGATCATCGTCCTCAATGACGTCGCCAATGGAAACGTGTGGCTTCCCGACAAGGACATGGTTCTCGTCAACGACTGGAACAACATCAACCAGAGTGACGACGTCGACGACGACAAGAAGGAAGACAGCTCGGATCTCAACACGCAGCAGCAAGATCCCAATAGGACGGAAGAAAACCATCCGCCGAAGGCCGAGAACGACTCGTTCGGTGTTCGGCCGGGGCGCACCACTACGTTGCCGGTGACTTTCAACGACAACGACGAGGACGGCGATATCCTCACGGTCAAGGCGCTCAGCCAGCCGTCCTTCGGGACGGTGCGGCCGGGGCGCAACGGGCAGGCCCTGCAGATCGACGTTCCAGAAAACGCCACGGGAACGACGTCCTTCGCTTACGAGGCTGACGACGGGCGCGGGGGCAAGGCGACCGCGACGGTGAACGTCTCCGTCCACCCGTTTAGTCAGAATGCACCGCCCGTACAGAAGATCAATACGAGCGCCAAGCTCTCCTCTGGCGGCACCACCACGTTGCAGGTGCTCGGCGATTGGATCGACCCCGACGGCGACCAGATCTACCTCAAGAGCGCGGCTGGAACGAAGGGCTTGAATGCGAATTTCCGCGAAACCGGCTCCGTCTCGATCAACGACCTCGGCCAGGGGGCGGGAGTGCGCAACGTCAACCTCGTCGTCTCAGACGGTCAGGCCGATACGAATGGCTCCGTGGTTGTGGAGGTCACCGACGGCGTGAACCAGCCTCCGCGAGCCAACGGGGATCTGGTGCGTGTCGTGGCAGGCGAATCGACCACGGTCGATCCGTTGGCCAACGATACCGACGCCAACGGGGATTCCCTCAAACTCGTCAGCCTCGGACGGAGCCCCGAAGGATTGACCGCCAAGGCTTCTTCCGACCAGAGCAGCGTCACCGTCTCGGCCTCCAAGCCCGGCACCTACTACCAGACGTATTACGTTTCCGACGGGCCGACGTCGTCGATGGGGATCATCCGCGTTGAGGCTATCGAACGCGATGCCAACTCGACGCCGATCGCGGAAAATGACATCGCGATGCTGCCGGCCGGCGGCCAGAACCTCGTCGACGTGTTGACGAACGACTCGGACCCGGGAGGCGGCGTCCTCACTCTCCAGTCGATCCAGACGGGGCCGGGATCCAAGCTCGTCGTCTCGCCATACAACCATGAGTATGTGCGGGTGAGCGCGCCCGCCGGCCTCGATGAGCCCGAAACCTTCACCTACACCGTTTCCAACGGCAGCAAGACCGCCACGGGGCGGGTCAAGGTCATTCCCGTGGCCGCGGCTGACGCCACCGCCCCGCCGGTTTTGGCTGACGATCAGCTCGTGGTGCGTGCCGGCGACGTCGGCTCGGTGCGCGTGCTATCGAATGACAGATCCCCCGGAAATCTGACGATGACGGTTCTGCCCAACCTGCAGTCGAATGCCGAAAAGGATCAGGGTGAAGTCTTCCTCTCCGACAATGTTGTGCGTTTCAGGGCCGGGAAAAAACCCGGATCGGTAAAGGTCGTCTACACCGTCCAAGATTCTTTGGGGCACACCGAATCGGCCACCGTCAACATCACGATCACCGCCGCGGATGCGGAGAAGGACAGTCCGCCCATACCGAAGAACGTCACCTCGCGCGCCGTCGTGGGGGAGAAGCTCAAAATCCCCGTCCAATTGGACGGGATCGACCCCGAGGGCGATTCGGTGGAACTGGTCGGGCTGGGCGATTCGCCCAAGCTGGGCGTCGTGAAAGTCAGCGGCGACTCCCTCACGTACGAGGCGAGCAAACCGGGAACCGACAGCTTCCAATACATCGTTCGCGACACGTACGGGAAAACGGCCACGGCCAGAGTGCGCGTCGGGGTGGTCCCGGCGCCTTCGACGAATCAACCGCCCAATGCGGTGCCCGATCAGGTTCGAGCGCGGCCGGGAACGAAGATCTCCGTTCCCGTGACGCAAAACGACTCCGACCCCGATAGCGGTGATACGCCGAAGCTTGTGGCCGGATCCGTGAAGGCCAAAACCCGAGGCGTGAAGGTTGCCGAACGTCGCAACCAGGTGGTCGTGACCACCCCCGAAGATTCAGGTTCCTACCCCGTGGCCTATCGGATAACCGACGGGCGCGGCGGGTACGCCGAAGGCCTGCTCACCGTCAACGTTTCACCCGATGCGCCCATTTTGGCGCCCATCGCGCACGACGATTCCGTGAGCCGGGAAAAGGTCTTCGGCAAGGAGAAAGTCAAGGTGGATGTCCTCGCCAACGATTCGGATCCCGACGGCGACATCCTCGAAGATCAGGTTTCTTCCGACGACGAAGGCGTAACCGTCAATTCTGACAAGTCCTTGACGATCACGACCTCGGACAAGGCTCGGATCGTCCTCTACAAGGTCAAGGACTCGACGGGAATGGAATCGGCCGCCGTCGTGCGGGTTCCGCCTTCCAGGCAAACCGAGCCGGTGGTCGACACGTCCAAGACGATTGTCGCCGAGGCGGGCAAGCCCATGAAGATCAAGATCAACGACTACATCCTCACGCGCGCCGGGCGCTCGGTCATCATGACCGACCCGTCCAAGGTCGCCGCATCGGTGGGGTGGAACGGCGATCCGCTCTACACGGATGAACGGACGATCACTTTCACCTCGCAGCCCGATTTCTCCGGCCCCACGATGATCACGCTCGAGGTCACCGACGGCAAGGACCGCAATGACGGCAGCGGGCTGGTCAGAACCCTTCAATTGCCGGTGGAAGTCAAGCCCTCCGGAAACCGCCCGCCGGAATTCACGCCCACACCCGTACAGGTTGAGGCGGGATCGACGAAGGCGGTCTCGGCCAACCTCGCCACGATGACGACCGATCGCGACGACGGCGACGACCCGAAAGACTTCGACTACAAAGTCGTCAAAGCCCCGAAGGGCGTGGACGCGAGCGTTTCCGGTTCCGTGCTTTCGGTCAAGGCCGATGCCGAATCGCAACCCGGCCCGGCCGGAACCGTCGAGGTGTCCGTCAACGACGGGCACAACACCGTCAAGGGCCAGGTGCCGGTCACCGTGGTCAAAACCGACAAGCCGCTCATTCAAGTCGCCCCCCATGAGGAGGCCGTCAAAGCCGGAACCACCGCGAGGATCGACGTCTCCAGATTCGCCGTCAACCCCTTCCCCGACAAACCTCTGTCCATTTCCGGCCGGCCCGAGGTGTCGAGCAAAATCCCGGGGGTTAAGGCGTCGGCCTCGGGAACGGTCGTATCGGTCGATGTTCCGCCCGATGCGATAGGAGACATCTACGTCTCCTATCAGCTCATGGACGCCACGGGCCTCGCGGAACGGTCCGTGCGTGGCCAGTTCAAACTCTCGGTCCAGGGCAAGCCCTCGCCGGTGCAGATACTCGGCGCCCGGGTGACGAACAAGAACTCCGCGTTGGTCATGTGGAAGACCATCGATTTCAACGGTTCACCCGTGACCGACGTCGTGGTTCGCGACATCACGCAAGGCGACGAAAAGCACTGCGGGCCGGTGACCCAATGCCAGCTCGATGGGCGGACCCTCGGCGTTGAGCACGTCTTCGAGGTCACGGCGACCAATGCCGTGGGCTCGTCCACACCCACGCGGTCGGCTCCCGTGCTTATGGACATCGTCCCCAACCGCCCGACGGGCCTGACGGCGACCGCGGGGGACAGCAGCGTGACCTTCTCGTGGAACCGGGTATCGTCAGACGGCAGCCCCGTGACGGGTCTGACTCTCAACGTCACGCCCGGCCAGTCCGTGCAGCTCGCGCCGGGGGCGACGTCGGCCACCGTCCGCGTGCCCAACGGAACCTCGGTCCAGGCGACGCTCGTGGCGACGAACAGGCAGGGCCAATCCGAGCCGTCGGCGCCATCGGCCCCCGTCACTCCCTTTGGCCGCCCGGGGCCGTTTTCTGCCAGCGTCGAGAATACGTCCGTCAACAAGGGGCGCAATGACGGCAAAGGCCAAGCCACGGTCCGTTGGACGAGCGCACCGTCCAACGGCAAGCCCATCGAATCCTATGTGGTCCAGGCAAGCACGGGGGAGAACGTGACGGTCCCCGGGAACAAGAACTCCGTGGTCATGGACATCGGCTATTCGAGCCAGCCCGTGAACTTCACCGTCACCGCCTACAACAACAGGAGCGCTTCCTCGTCCTCCTCGGCCAACGCCGGATCGATTCGGGTCCTCGGCCCACTGGCCGCCCCCGCGGGCGGGCGAATCGAGGCCACCGGCAACTCCGGCGAAGTGAGCATCACAAACGTTCCTCGAGGATCGGCGGCCAACGGCTGGAACGAATCCGACATCGCTTATGAGTATTCCAGCGACGGCGGAAGCACATGGAATCGCATCAACGGCCTCGGCCAAGTGGTGGGCGGCCTTCCCAACGGCCAGAGCGTCAAACTCCAGTTCAGGGCTCGAAGCCTGTCCGAGAACCGCACGAGCCTCGTGTCTTCCTCGAACGACGCAGTTCCCTACGGGCGCCCGACGCCGCCAGATTCCTTCGCCTGCAGATGGGACGACGGCGACGACGTCGTCTGCGCCTGGAGCGGAGGCTCCCACAGCGGCTCTTCGGGCGCATACACGGTGACGGGAACCGGAATCAGGGGAGCGAAGACGGTTGATTTCTCGAAAAACTCGGTGAAAATCGACGACGTTGGGATACGCAACGCCCGGTATTGCATCAAGGTCACCCAATCTGCCCCGCGCGGCGTCGAGAGTGCCGAACGCTGCCTCGACCTCCCGCCGGGCGGGATGGGTTCCTCAGGGAACTGACAGCATGAAGATCGGCGCCACGCGCGCCCGGACAGGAAGAATATGACTCAACAACAAGAACAGGTGACCGAGCAGAACGCCGCGTGGTTCGCGGAAACCTTCACGCGGATCGTGAGCAACGTCGGCCGGGCGCTTTTGGGCAAGGACGACGTCATTCGCCTTACTCTCACGTCCATGTTCGCCGGCGGCCACCTGCTTCTCGAGGACGCTCCGGGCACGGGGAAGACCGCGCTCGCGAGGGCTATCGCGGCCACGGTCCAGGGCACCCATTCACGCATCCAGTTCACCCCGGACCTGCTCCCCTCGGATATTACGGGCGTGACGATCTACGACCAGAAAACGGGCGAGTGGAACTTCCACAAGGGTCCGATCTTCGCTTCGATCGTCCTGGCCGATGAAATCAATCGGGCCTCGCCGAAAACCCAGTCGGCCCTTCTTGAAGTGATGGAGGAATCACGGGTGACGGTCGATGGCGTCACGCACGAAACCGGCCGGCCTTTCATGGTGATCGCCACGCAGAACCCCGTGGAGCAGGCAGGAACGTATCCGCTTCCCGAGGCCCAGCTGGACCGTTTCCTGCTCAAAACATCGATCGGATACCCCGAAAGCGCCGCCGGGGTGGAAATCCTCAAGGGGGCGGCTTCTCCCGACCGTTCGAAGAATCTTCCGCCGGTCATTTCGACCAACGCCGTCGACGAAATGTCGCGCAGGGCCTCCCATAATTTCGTGAACGATTCCGTGCTAGGGTATATTCAAGACCTCGTCGAAGCTACGCGTCAATCGAAGGATGTACGAGTCGGCGTGTCCACCCGCGGAGCCATATCGATGGTTCGTGCCGCGCGCGTGTGGGCGCTCTCCGAGGGGCGCAACTACGTTCTTCCCGACGATGTCAAGGCTTTGGCGCACGTCGTGTGGGATCACAGACTCGTCCTCGATCCCGACGCCGAATTCGCCGGGGCGAGCCGCGAAGCGGTCGTTGAGCGAGCCTTGGAAGAAGTGCCGGCGCCTACGTTGCGTAAGTGATATGACATTTCCGTACTCCAAAGAAGCGGGCGGGCCGCGCTGGCGCCAAGCCGTGGCGTCTGTCGCGAGCGCGGTGCGTCGAACGGGTGAGCGGCTAGCTGCTTTGCCCGGCGTTCGCCGGGTCATTCCGGCGCTTAGCGTTGTCACCGGTTTCGGCTGGGCCGTGCTGCTTCTCGCGATCCTCGCCTGGTACTACGGGCGGCAGCGCCATTGGATGGAGCTCGTGGGCTTCGCCCTGATCCTGGGCGTGGCGTGGCTGGCGGCTCTGGCGTGGACGATAGGCCGCGTTTCCTACAAAGTCGATCTCACGCTCGCCTCCAACCGGGTTATCGCGGGCGAGACGGCCGTCGGGGAGTTGACGGTCGCGAATGCGGCGGGCAGGGCGTGCCCCTCGTCGATCGTCGAAGTGCCGGTGGGCGCAACGATCGCCCAGTTCGGGATTCCGGTTCTCGCCGGCGGCGGCAGGTATGACGAGATCTTCACGGTTCCCACCCACAGACGCGGCATCATCCCGGTGGGGCCGGTTATGTCCGTGCGCGGGGATGGGCTGGGGCTATTGCGCCGCGAGCAGGCGTGGGTGGAGCGCAAAGACCTCTACGTTCATCCGAAAACTGTCAACGTGGGCTCTTCCTCGATCGGGTTCATCCGCGACATTGAAGGCGCCACCACACACGATCTTTCCTCCAACGACGTCGCCTTTCACGCCCTGCGCGATTACATCCCGGGCGACGATAGGCGCAACGTCCATTGGAAAACGACGGCGCGCATCGGCAAGCTCATGGTCCGCCAGTTCGAGGAGACGCGAAGGGCTCACCTCCTCATCATCTTCGACGACGACGCAAAATCCTGGGCCTCGGAGAGCGAATACGAGCTCGGCATCAGTGTGGCGGCTTCTGTTGGTGTGGCGGTTCTGCGCGAGCGCAGGGAGCTCAGCTTCATCAGCCAGATCGGCCCGCTCCACACGAGTTCGCCGCGGCCTTTCCTTGACGGCCTGACGGTGTTGAGTAGCCGCCCGGGCCTTGCGCGCTTGCGCGAACTCGCCCGGGTTTCGACGGACAAGGTTCCCAATGCCTCCGTCATCGTCATGGTCACGGGTTCAATGGCCGAGGTCGCCGACATCCACCGGGCTTACGCCATGCTTCCGGTTAACGCCCGAAATTTCGCGCTTCGGGCCGATGAGCTCGGGAAGGCAGCCCGCTCGCTCGTCGCGGGCCTGCCGGTGGTCACCGTTCCCCGCTTGGACGATCTTCCTCTCGCCCTCCGCAAGGCGGTGATTTGATGCCCTCGCTGCGTCTTCGCTACGTCGACCTCGGCGTTCTCACGATTCTTCTCGTCGCCGCGAGCGCCACGTGGGGGCCGGTTTTCGGCGACCTCAGCGGTTACATTGCCGCGGTGGGGGGCGTCGCCGTGGGCGCCGCAGTCGCGTGGGCGGGGTACGCCATCCGCCTAACTCCTTGGCTGACGGCGATCGTCGGCGTCGTGTGCTATCTGCTCTTCGGCGGGGTGATCGCCCTGCGTCCCGTGGCGGGGGCCGGGTGGCTTCCGAACTCCGAGGTTCTGCAGATGCTCATGGTCCAGACCATCAAAGGGTGGAAGGACCTCCTCACGCTCACGCCACCGGCCGGAGCCTTCGTCGGGCCCACCGTGCTTCCTTATTTCACGTGCGTGGTCGCCGCCCTCATATGCGGTTCCGTTGCCCTTCGCACATCGCGTCCCGAGTGGGGCCTTGTGCCGGTTTGCGCCGTCGTGGTTCTGGGAATCCTCTTTGGTTCGCGTCAAGCGCCGTTGGCCCTGTGGATCGGCGTGGTCATAGGGGTGATCGGCCTGGTCTGGTGCTCCAGGGTCATCGAAAGGCGCAGAGCCGTCGCGATTTCCGCGATCGCCGGAGGCGAGAAGGCCAGCCGACGTCGCCGCAACGGAGCCCTCGCGTTGGCCGGTGTGGGAGCGGTAGTCGCGGTGATATTCGCTCCCTCGCTCACCGGTGCGCATGCCCGCTACGCCGTGCGCGACCATGTCATTCCGCCGCTGAATGTGCGTGAGTACCCCTCGCCGCTGTCGAATTTCCGCTCGTACAACGATCAGCATGCCAGCGAGACCCTTTTCTCCGTGCGTGGGCTGAAAAAGGACGAACGCGTGCGCCTGGCGACCCTCGATGTCTACGACGGCATCGTCTACAACGTTTCGACCGACCCCAAGAAGGGCTTTCGCCGCATCGGCCCCGACGTTTCCCTCGACGAGCTTCCGGGCAAATTCCGCCAAAACAAGCTCTCGATCGACATCGACAAATACTCGGGCGTGTGGGTTCCCGGCGGGGGGCTCACGACCCACGTGAAATTCACGGGCAGTCGGGCCAAGAAGCTGCAGGACGACCTCTACTATTCGCCGGCCGAGCAGACGGCGCTCACTGTCACCCCGCTTACGGAAGGCGATGCCTACGGGATTGTCAATATGATCAAACCCAAGCCTTCGGACAAGCAGCTCGAGGGTCATGCTTTCGGTGCCGTCCCCATGGACGAGAACACGAACGTTCCCAATGCTGTGGCGGCCAAAACGCAAAAGGTCCTCAAGGGCACGACGAGCCCGATACAGCAGGCTCGCGCGATCGAGCAGTATTTGAAAAACAACGGATTCTACGCGGGAGGCGAGCAGTCGCCCTCGCGTCCCGGGCACCGGAATCAGCGAATCCAGGCGTTGTTGGAAGCCGACTACATGCAGGGCGACGACGAGCAGTACGCCGTCGCTATGGCCCTCATGGCCAGATCGGCGGGCATGCCCGCCCGCGTCGTCATGGGTTTCTATCCCGATGCGCACAAGAGCGGGACCGTCAACATCAAGGGCCGAGACGCCCACGTGTGGGTTGAGATCAATTTCGACGGATACGGATGGGTGACTTTCGATCCCACCCCGCCCAGGGACAAGAAGCTGCAAACTCAAGAGCCCAAACCGAAGCCGAATCCCCGTCCCATCGTCGTCCAGCCTCCCGACCCGATCGACCAGCCGGTGGAATTGACGCCCACCAACCAGGATGACGACGATCGCAAAAACGACGGCGACGGGGACCGGTCGCGCTGGGTGATATATGTTGCGATGGGCGTGGGGGGCGTGCTCCTCCTCGTGGGCCCATTTGCGGCCATTCTCGCGGCCAAGGCGCTGCGCACTCGGCGCAGGCGGACGAAGGGGCGGTCGGATCAGCGGGCTGCAGGCGCGTGGGAGGATGTGCTTGACGTTGCCCGCGACGGACACATATCGATTGATGCCCGCAAGACCCGGAGCGAGCAGGCGTCGGCCGTCACGGCGGCCGTCGTCGGCAAGGAAGCGAAAGAGGGGATTGACGCCGAACCCATTGTAGAAACGGCCCGGAAAGCCGACGCCTCCGTCTTCGGTAGCGGTGACATTGGCGATACTTCTTTGGCCGAGACCTGGCGCAGCGCGGAGGCGGCGAAGTCTGCCATCCGGCGAGCCTCGACCAGGCGGTCCCGTTTTTCGTTGAAATCCTTTGGAAAACGCCGCAAGTCCAAACCGCCGAGAAAAGAAAGGGGCGGCCGCAGAAAGTGGATAAGTTTGGTCAGGACTACCGATCTCCGTGAACAAAGGGAGCGCGCATCGGCCGAGTCGGTATATCCTCCCAAGAGACCCAGTGAGGAAGTAGGGAACTCATGAGCAGTGAGAGGGTGTTCTACCAACCGGCGAGCAAACGGCGTCGCACCACGTCGCGCATCCTCAGCCTTCTCATCATTTTGGCCGAGATTGCGGCTTCGGTTCTGCCGATAGTGGACGCGGGGTTTCCCGCGCCCAAAGAAAAGCCGATGCCGTATGTCGCATGCGTGGGGCTCATCGTCGTTTTCATCGTGGGCAACTCTTTCTATGTGGCCAAGCGGGGCGCGCTTCCCGGGCTGACGTCCCTGGGCGTGGTTGCCGTTCGGATGAGAGACGGGGGCAATGCGGGGATCCTCGCCGTGCAAAAGTACGCGGTGGAGGGAGCGGCCACCGTGCTGACCCTCGTTGTCGGTCTGCCCTTTATCCTCCATTTCACGAATGATCGTTTTGGGCGCACGTGGTTCGACAGGGTCGGGGGAGTCATCTATGTGGACACGCGCAGGCCGATGGAGGACGACGAAGAATTCGATCTGCCGGGCGCGGTGAGCTCGGAGGCAGCCCGATCGGCTGGCTCGCCCCTCGCCCCGCAATGGGGGCAGGTCGTTCCGTCGCAGGATTCCGCGGCCGAGCCCCCGGCGCCGATGGGCGGTCAGTCCGCCTACAGCGCACCAGAAGCGGCGTATGCGAGGAGCGCACCGGAAGCGGCGTATGCGAGGAGCGCACCGGAAGCGGCGTATGCGAGGAGTGCGCCGGAAGCGGCGTATGCGAGGAGTGCGCCGGAAGCGGCATACGCGGCACCGATACCTGAAACCGCGCGTTTTGCGCCTCGGGAACTGCTGGACGGTGCCGCTGCTCCCGAAGATCGGATGTCTAGGCGAGCCCGCAGCAACAGGGCCCAAGCTCAGGCCAGGCTTTCTGAGCAATCAGCGGAGTACGAGGACGCCATTGCGCGGCCCGCGAGCCCTCGTTCGCCCCGCCACGCGGCCTCGCCGCCCGAGGTGCAACAACAATTGGCAGCGCAGCAGCCGACGGTGCAACAACCGGCGGTGCAACAGCCCGCGGCGCAGCAACCGGCGGCGCAGCAGCCATCGACCGTCCGTCTCACCTTCGACGACGGCGTCACCCGCGTTCTCACCGGAACCCTGGTGCTGGGCAGGAATCCGGTGGTCGACCCGTCGTGGCCGGCCGCCGTCCCCATGCCGGTTGCCGATCTGCAGAAGTCCGTCTCCAAGACGCATGTCGCGCTCACGCTTATGCCGGGCGGAGTCAGGGTTGACGATCTCATGTCCACCAACGGCACAGTGGTCGTCTCGCCCGACGGTCAACCCGTTCCGGTCCAGCCGAATCACCCGGTTCTCGCCACCGACGGCGCAAGCGTCGTTTTCGGGGGGCGTCAAGTGAGAGTGACGGTCCAGTGAGCCCGCACGCGTATGCTCGCTGCGGATTCGCAACGGACATCGGGATGCGCGAACTCAACGAAGATTCCTTTTTTGCCTCGCCACCGGTTTTCGTCGTCGCCGATGGCATGGGCGGACACCGCGCGGGGGAAGTCGCTTCCAGAACCGCCGTCGACGTCTTCGCCCCCCTCAACGGTCGTGAATTCATAAGCGCCAGAGAGCTTGAAGAACGCATTGCCGTAGCGGCCAGAAGAGTGCGCGAGCTGGCCAACGAGTCGGGAATTCCGGGTACGACGCTTTCGGGGCTCGTTCTCGGCGTCGAAGGGGGATTCCCGTACGCTCGCGTCTTCAATATCGGCGATTCGCGAACCTACCACCTGTCGGGACGGGCATTCGTCCAAGTGACGAAAGACCATTCGGAGATCCAAGAGCTTATCGACGCGGGTGTGGCCGACGAAAGCAATTGGGGGCGCAGGAATGTCATCACGCGCGCCCTCGGGGGTCATTCGGGAAGCGATGTGGGGGCGGACGTCTATCTGGTCCCGCTCTCGATGGGCGATCGTTTTGTCATCTGTTCGGACGGTCTGAGTTCAGTCGTGTCGAACGGAAGGATAAGCGAAGTGGCACGATACATGGCGGATCCCCAGGAAACCGCGGAAACGCTAGTGCAGAAGGCTTTGGGCGCCGGCGGCTCGGACAACATCACGGTGGTTGTAGTCGACATCGTGGATTGTGGTCCGCAGTGGCCAAGCGGCACTATTGAAGAAGAGACAGTCACTGCCGCTCGCCGCACCGTCGGCGACGACACCGTTCCCCGGAGGGGTTAGGAATGTACATCACACGCGCGCAGGCAAAACCCGGCGACGTTCTGGCCGTCGTCGCATCCCACGGAGCCATGATGGTTCAGGGCGCCACTCCAAGTCAGGCTGAATGGCTGTGGGAAGCCATTCGTTCGGGATCAAGCTTTCAACAGCTCGTGGAGGCGCTCGGCTTCGGCGTGCGCCCATCGCGTCAGATTCCGGCTTTCGCCATCGCAGTTTCCGAAGGCGGGCACCTTCGGGTTGCGCTGCGCGGGGCTTTTCGCGCTTGCGACAGAGACGGAAACGTGCTCGGCACAGGCATGGAGACCCCGACGTGGAACGAGGCCTTCATCGACCGCATGACCGACCTCGTTCTGGACGCCGGCGCCGGTGCGGGCATGGGCTTGGCGGAGGGATTGCCGTTTGCCGACGGAATCGCCGCGACGTCGGCCTTGCTTCTGGCCTTCTCGCCCGGAGCCCCGGAGCTTCGCGGCGCCGCGGCACACAACGAGGTGAAGCAGGAGGCGGTCGAGGCGCCGCCGGTCCCGTCTCCCGCTGCCGTTCCGCAGGTTCCTGCTGCCGTTCCCCAGGTCCTCGCTCCGCCCGCGGTTGTCGCACCCGCTGGTGCTGCGCCGACCCCTGTTTCGCCCGTAGAGGAATCTACCGAAGACTCCATCGAGGCTCTCGAGAACACCCGCCTTCCCCTGGACGAGCCCATCCTTGAAGAAGTCGGCGAAGAGGAAAGCTCCTCCGCGGAATCGGCCGACGAGACACCTTCGGATGCCCCTTTCTTCATCGATTCCGTCCCCGGAGATTTCCACGCGCTGCAAGACGAAGAATCGTCGGAGCCCGCTCCTCCGGAACCGCAGGAAGAAGCCGTTGCCACCCCCGTCGCGGGGCAGGCTGGGGCTGCCCAGAGCGCCGCGGTGGCGCAAACCCCGGAAGAAGAGCCGATTCCTCAGGAGGAGCTGGAGGAAATCGCGGCGAATCTTCCTTCGGCCGACTCCGCTGCGCAGGCGCAGGAGCAGCCGCGGTTCCCCGTCGAGAGCCGTTTTCCGATAGACGATCATGCCGTCGACGTGGCTCCGGCAGAGAACGCGGAGGTTCCCGAAAGCCCCGAGCCGGTCGAAATCGAGGAACCGCCCAAACCCGAAGAGATAGTACAGCCCCGCAAACTTCGCCCGTGGGAAGTTGCGGCGGAAGAAGAGACCCCCGTTGAGGAGGAATCGCCGTCGCCAGGCGAGGAGGAAACTCCGGCCGACGAAGCGTTCGCCGAAACCGCCTCTCCCGTAGAGTCTCCCGCCGGCCCCGAAGAAGAGGATGCGGACGTTCCCGACCCGGCTCCGCGGCGGTCTTTCGACGGAGTCTTCCCACCCGTGGCTTCGGCGCAGCAGGGGCCGGCCCCGGTTGCTGAAAACCACGATGTGCAAGCGGCGGTTGTTGAGCAGGAGGCTCGTGTCGAGGCCGAATCGCCTCAGGCCATGGTTCTGGCCGTGCTGTGCCAGAACGGGCATCTCAACCCGCCTCACGGAAAGGTGTGCAGGATCTGCAGCGGCCCGCTCGGCGGAGAGCCGAACTGGTACCCCCGCCCGTCTCTTGGAGAGATCTGGGTGTCTACGGGGCTCAACGTCCCCCTCGACGCCGACATCATCATCGGTCGCAAGCCGGCTTCGGCTCCCGAACCGGGCCGGCCGCGGGCCCACCTCGTCCCTGTCCCTAGCCCCGACCAGCAGATCTCGCGGACGCACTGCGAGATTCGAGTCGATAATTGGGATGTTCGCCTCATCGATCGAAATTCGAACAACGGGACCTATGTTCTGCGTCCGAATGAGCGCCCCATCCGCATCAGCCCCACCGAGCCCTTTTTCTTGAGGGTCAGCGACGTCATCGACATTGGCGAGGGCGTCACGATCCAGATGCTGGGTCCGAGGTCTGGGGCCTGATGTCGGCCGGCCGCCGTCCTGCCACACCGCCCAAAATCCCGCATGCTCGACACCTT
>CAUSGP010000011.1:0-17231 GCA_963531075.1 uncultured Actinomycetaceae bacterium
CCTTTCCTATTTGGGGTCCGGCGGATTCGCCGACGTCTATCTTTACGATCAGCAAATCCCTCACCGCGAAGTGGCGATCAAGGTGCTCCGGCGGGGAGTGACCGAGCAGCAGAAGTTGGCTTTCCGCGCCGAGGCGAACCTTATGGCCCGCATGAGCTCCCATCCCTCCGTCGTGTCCGTTCACGGCGCGGGGGAGACGGAGGACGGGCGCATGTACCTCATCATGGAGTACTGCCCGCCGCCGCATTTGGGCAAGCTTTTGCGCACGCGCCCTCTGCCGGTGACATTCGCGCTTGAGGTGGGCATTCAGGTGGCTGGAGCGGTCGAAACGCTGCATAGGGCGGGAATCGTCCACCGCGACATTAAACCGTCCAACATTCTCATGACGCCGTATCAGCACCCGGTGCTCACGGATTTCGGCATTGCCACTCGAACTGGCGACACGACGCAGGCTGAAGGCTTTTCGGTGCCCTGGGCCCCGCCGGAGCAGGCGACGGGCGAAGGTGAGGCCACGCCCGCCCTTGATGTTTATTCGCTCGCGGCCACGATCTATACGCTCGTGGCCGGGCGTGCGCCCTTCGAGATCATCGACGGCGACAATTCGGAGATCGCCGTCATCAATCGGGTGTTGCGCTCCCCGCTGCCCAAAACGGGGCGCACGGACGTCCCCGATGAACTCGAGAGGGTTCTCGCCACGGCTATGGCGAAGGATCCGAAACAGCGCTACCAATCGGTGAGAGAGTTCGCCACAGCTCTGCAGTTCATTCAGGTCGAACAGCTGCATCAACGTCCTACGGATATGAACGTTCAGGGCGAAAGCGAAGAATGGCAGGATTCCTCGCCCGTCGACGACGAGGCGACACGCCAGGCCGTGCGGACGATTTCGCCGATCGACGACGAAAGTACCCGCGACGTCCCCCGACGCGTCGGGCGGCACTCCATCGAGGTCGATCGCGGGGCGGGCGTTGTCTTCGCCGTCGACAGCGCTGATGTCGCATCGGCCGGGCGTCGACACTCGTACTACGGGGCGCCGATCGGCGAAGAAATCGAGGCTGAGACGCCGTCTGAAGAAAGCGGCCCCACAGGTTTTCTACGTAGGCCGATCGCCAGATTTTCGATCGCCGCCGTCGCTGTGCTGGTCCTCGTCCTTTGTGTCGTCTTCTACATGCGGCACGGAAAAGGTGAGACCATCAAGCCTTCTCCCACGGCATCCGAGACGACGAAACTTGATCCGGGGGCCGAGCAGCCCCAGGGAGTCAGGAAGCTCAAGGGCACCGTCGAGGGAGACCGGGTAACTTTCACCTGGGAGAATCCAGATCCGCACGAAGGAGACACGTACCTCTACAAAGCACAGTTCGTTGAGGGCGGATCGAAGGTTGAGGTTACGAATAAGACAAGTGTGACGCTGGCCGCGCGGGATGTCGAAACGTGTATTACCGTGCAAGTCAGGCGCGTTGGAGTGGTGAACGAGTCGAAGGAGGCCAATGCGTGCGTTGTGACGTCGAAACGGTAGGGGATGTATGGTTCCCCTTCCACAGCAATACCTGACACAATGGTCCATGTTGCGGTCACGCTGGAGACGGAGGAGTACTGATGGCTCAGCATGCTAAAAGTGAAGCGGTTGCGGTCGCTCAGCCGACGCCGCGAGTCGCGCTCGAAATCGAGTTTTGCGGCGAAACCTACAGAATCGACCCGGGTGACACGTTCACGATCGGTCGCGTCGGCACGCTTGCCATTGAGGACAACCCGTTCCTGCACCGAAATTTCCTGGTTATCGAGTGTCACAACGGGCTGTGGTGGGTAAGCAACGTCGGTTCGCGCATTGCCGTAACTGTGGCGGAAACCACAGGAATGCTTCAATCGTGGATTGGGCCCGGATCCCAAATTCCGCTCGTCGTGCCCAACATGAGCTTGGTTTTCACGGCCGGCCCCACGACGTACGAGATCGACATGACCGTTCCCGACACCATGTACGAAGTCTCGTCCACGGGCCGTGAGGACGTCGGTGAGGCGACCATAGGCCAGGTCACGCTCACCCCGAGTCAGCGTCTGCTCATCCTCGCCCTGGCGGAGAATTGGCTGCGGCGGGTCGGAACGGGGCCTTCGGACATTCCCCGTTCCGAGGAGGCGGCTCAGCGGCTCGGGTGGACGCAAACGCGTTTCAATCGCAAGCTCGACAACGTCTGCGAGAAGCTTGACCGCCTCGGCGTGCGCGGTTTGCGCGGCGGAAAGGGCGTACACGCGACGTATCGCCGAGCGCGGTTGGTCGAGTATGCGGTCGCCAGTCAGCTCGTCACGGCGGACGATCTCACGCTGCTTGACGAAGAATACAAGGCGAACCAGCGCCAGAAAGCCGAAAGTTCTCGCAGATCGCGAAGGCGGGGATAAAAGTAAGTGAGGCCCACCGCCATGGTGGGCCTCACTTCATCTCTGGGTCCATTGGAGGCGCAGACCCAAGAGGCAGAGGTCTCGGCTGGGCAACCGGTGACCTCAACGCCCACGCCATAATTTTGGAGGCTAACGTGGGCGTATCACACACGCGCAATCAACCGTGGCTGACTACGTCATCTATAGTACCGCGTTATGCGCCCATAGTTGCATGGGCAATGATACCCATGGGGGTTGACGGGTGGCGTCGTTCATTTTTTGATAAAGTTTCTCGGATCGAAATTGGAGCATTCCCTTACTTATTCGGTGGGATTTCCCTCGGCTCGCGCGAAAGAGCGGCAATGCGTATCACTTTCAGTAACGGATTCTTCAAATCAAGTAATGATCAAGTAATATTTCATGACAACTCGCGCGAGCCGACTGCCCGTGCCGCAAGCAGTCTCTAGGAGGACCGCATGGACAAGCTGACCCAAGCCATCTCTTCGACGAATGACTGGATCTCCACACATATCCTCATCGCGATGCTCATCGGAGCGGGAATCTACTTCACGATTCGCACCGGTTTCGTTCAGATTCGCCTCTTCGGGCAGATGGTCAAGCAGGTCTTCGATTCGCGCGACGTCGACGGGGACGGGATCTCCTCGTTCCAGGCATTCGCCATTGGCATTGCATCGCGGGTTGGCACCGGCAACATCGCGGGAGTCGCGATCGCCGTCACACTGGGCGGGCCCGGCGCGGTCTTTTGGATGTGGCTCGTGGCTTTCTTGGGAATGGCCACGGCCTTCATCGAGGCCACCCTCGCCCAGCTGTTCAAGATTCGTTGGCATGACGGCACGTTCCGCGGCGGTCCGGCCTTCTACATTCATAGGGGACTCGGCTCGCGGATGTGGGGAGTGGTTTTCGCCGTCTTCCTCATCTGCTCCTTCGGAATCTCTTACGAGATGGTTCAAGCCAATACGATCGCCGATACGCTTCATAGCCAATTCGGTGTCAACCAGTGGGTGACGGCCGGAATCCTTCTCCTCTTGTGCGGACCGATCGTCTATGGCGGTCTGAAAACCGTGGCCAAGGCCTCCGAAATCATCGCCCCCCTCATGGCCATCGCCTACATCGGGCTCGCTGTTGCCGTCGTGCTGATGAACCTCGACAAAATCGGCCCGACTTTCAGCCTCATCGTCGAGAATGCCTTTGGAATGCGCGAAACTCTTGGCGGAATCGCCGGATCGATGACTGCGGCGATGATGAACGGCGTCAGGCGCGGTTTGTTCTCGAATGAGGCCGGGGAGGGATCGGCGCCCAATGCCGCCTCGACTGCTCACGTCACCCACCCGGCGAAACAGGGCCTCATTCAATCTGCCGGCGTCTTTGTCGATACGATTCTCGTGTGTTCGGCTACGGCATTCATCCTATTCAACGCCGATCCCGAGGCACTCAAGTCATACTGGACATCCCCCGATCCCGCCGGGGCGGATATGACGATCACGGCGATCCAATCCACGCTCGGATCGTGGGCGGGGCCGGTCATGGTCATCCTCATCTGCGTCTTCGCCGGATCCTCGGTTATCGGCAATTTTGCGTACGCCGAGGTCAATATGGACTTCTTGACCGGAGGCAAAGCCTGGGGGCCCAGGCTCCTCAAGGCGATCGTCATTGTGTCGATCGTGCTCGGGGCCGTTGCGGAATTGAAACTCGTGTGGAATTTCGCGGATCTGACCATGACGGGCATGGCCCTCATCAATATCGTGGCCATCTTGCTGTTGAGCAAATGGGCCTTTGGAGCTCTCCACGACTATCTGCGCAACCGCGAGCGCCCCTTTGTGGCCGAAGGGAATCCGTCGATGCCCGGTGAATTGCCCACCGACATCTGGGTGCACGAAAGCGGATCGACGGAGCCTGTGGCCGGCTGAGAAGGATGGTCTTTCCTCCTATGCATGTTTTGCCCGGAAAGTCAATGGAAGAATGCCCCTGAAATGGAAGCGAACACCGAGTAATGTAGATTCCGTTGAGGCGGGCTAGGAGGTTATTCCGGTGAGATCCCCGATTTTTCAACGGTTTGCCGCCTATTCGTTCTCGACGTCGTCGACGTCGCTGGAACCGTTTGACCAGCAGCGAATGTTCCGATGGGCAGGGTTACCCCTGGCCAATGGCCGATTTTTAGGCATGAAGTCGCTTATTATCGTGCAGTAAAGTTGAGCGTCTGCAGGAGGGCACATGAGAGGACTGCGATCGTTTATCGCCGCCGTCGTACTTTTTGCCCTCTCGGCATGTTCGCTTTCGATCACGACGAAGCCCACGCCCTCTCCCAGCGGGAATCCGCGAGTGGCGGCCTTGGAAGGCAAAGACGGGTCCAAGGTCGGCTCAGATCCCAAAGCGACACCGGGCGATGCGGAGATCCAAGGCTCGGAGTTTCGCCTGTACACAGGGAACGTCTGGATCGGTTTCACGGCGCCTAACGGCTATAAGGTGAGCAAAGATGAGAACGGCGGCGTCAAGCTCGTCGGATTGGCCTCCGGCTCGGACCCGAGGACGAACATTATGTTTTCCCGTTTGACTTCGGTGAAAAATCTGCCCTCGACCAACGATCTGACGGCTCAGATGAGAGCCAAGCAGCTGACGAACATCGAAGCTCGCCACGACATTCAAAACTTGGGAGATTTCAAGGCCGTTGCAGCACAGGCGACCGTCGATACCGGATACGTGGCAATTGTCTCAATGGCGAATTTCAAGGGGTATGTATGGACCGCGACGATCAACGCCCCCGACGCCGCCACGGCTGATGAGCTGCTCAAAGCTATCCGCGCCGTCAAACCGGTCAAAGCTGGGTCTCGAACTTCGCCGGGGAGCTCTTCTTCCCGCTCTACGGAGTCCTTGGGAGTCCATCTCGCCGGACAGCGTTACATCGTGGACGTCAACGGAGCCAAGATCGTCACGCAGATGCCGCAGGGATTCGTTCCCTCTCAGGCCAAAGGCGACGGCGTAGTCGGTTTTGAGGACGGACGCGATAAGGGGCGCAACGTCACCTTCTATATCGACACCACGGGATTCACCACGGACGCCAATCAGGTGCGAACGAAGAGCATTGAGGTCAGCCCCGACATTGATGGGGCTCGAGCCCTGCCCGATATCCACGAAATCGCGGGCTATCCCGCGGCGGGCGTCGCCATCACGACCAAGAACGGAACGATGTCCCGCCTGTACATCGTCAACGTCAAAGGGGTGATGATCCAGCTGATCGTCAACTTTGGCACGGCGAAGTCGGAAGATCCAGCCCTCGTCAAGGTGGTCGAGGATGCGACTTCTTAAGACCTTCGTTGCTGCGGCGCTATGCTTGGCCGCGTGCTCTTCGGAGCACGACGTCGCAAGCGGTCTCGCGCCAGCAGCACCTTTGACATCCAAGGCGGTGGCGTCGTCGTCACCCCCTCCGGTTGCCAAGAAGGAGACTCTCGCTCCGAAGGCGACGGCCACACACCACCAAGTGACCGATCTGGGAAACGCGTATGTCGATCATGGACTGTTTACGGTTGGCACGGGATCGGGAAAGATCACGATCGTCGTCGGCTCGTCGATGCGAGCTTTCGAACGGACCTACGCCGAAACTGGCGTAGTGGGAGTCGAGAGTTCGGCTGACCCGAACGTCAAGCTCACGATGGCTCCGATGACGACGGGAACATCGAGTATGACGGCCCAGCAGTTCGCCAAAATCGTCCAATCGCGCGGGGCGACGTCGGTCAAACCCCTCCAGATCGGCTCCTTGGGAAATGTCGGTGCCGTCGGGGTGGACGCCAAGACGGCATCCGGCCACTTCAGCCGGATGTACCTGCTGAGGCTTGACGACAAGGCCTGGCGTCTGACGGCGTCGGCTCCAGCGCACGGGGCGCTCACCGGGCTCGTCAAGTTGGCTGGGTCCCTCTCTTTCACGGGGCCGCAGACGTCTGGCGGCTCCGACATCGTTGCGGGTGTGGGAGGCCAGGGGCGCTCTAATCCGCAATCGGCAAGTGGCGAGGCGCAACAAGAGTCGCTCTCGGCCGTCAGCAAGGACGGAAAGCTCAAGGAAATCGTCAAAGGGGGCCGCGGCACGCTCCAGACCGCTTCGGGCGGGTTGTCTTTTGCGATGACGCCGAAGATGACGCTGGCCAAACAGGACGACAAGAATGCCATTGGTTGGGAGCTTGGTGGAGCGCTGCTGCTTTTCGAAGTCACAGACGAAAGCGATTACCGCGCGGGTGAAGATCTTGCCGAAGAGGCTGAATCCGATGACGAGGAGGGGACTTCGGATTACTTGGGAGCGACGACGATTGCCGGGCATTCCGCTGTCGCCGCGAAGGCGACGACAGATTCTGGCGATGTTCGCTATCTTTACGTCGTCGATGTCAATGGCGTATATCTCAAAGTCTTACTCGAAGGCGACAGGCGGTCCAGGAGCGGTTTTAACATCCTGTATTCAACTCTTAGAAACGCAAAATCTAGCGGATAGAGGCTCCCGAATGGTGCGGGCGGGGCCGGTGACGGATAGAATGACCCGTAATCTTTATCGATTAAAACCTTCGAAGCCGTAAGTATTTCGGGTACAATCCAAGTGTCGAAGGGTATAACTGTACCGTCGGCACCGCAGACTCCGGAGACAGGATGTGAGCGTCAGACATTCGGGTCGGGAAAGTCTCCTTCCCAACCGATGTGCGTGAAGTCTGACGCGTGCACCTCGGCGTGCACAGCGGGGCCCGGGAGGGATGCGTGACCTCCCGGGCTTCCGTTATCCCACGGAGCTGGTGCGAATCCGTAAGGCGCGAAGTAGACAGGAGGATGGCGGTGCCGAAGATCAGTGCACCCACGGTGCGCCAACATCGCGAGATCGTCAAAGAAAAGCTCATCGACGCAACAGAACGGCTCTTGCGAGAGCTGGGGCCTGACGCCCTTTCGGCGGCGGCCGTGGCCGGAGCCGCCGGGATAGCGCGCAATTCTATTTATCGATACGTCGGTTCCGTGGACGATCTGCGCCTGCTCACTCTTGCCCGGCACGTCCCGCGGTGGCGCGAAGCCATATTCTCGCGGATCGACGACGAGGCGCCGCCCTCAGTCCGTCTCCGGCAGTTCCTCATCGCGAGCGTTGAGCAATCATATGAGTCCTCCCACGGGTGGCTCATGAGTCTCATGCACATGCACGGACGGGGGCGAATGAATGGCGGCGGCCACGCTGACGGCCAACGCGCGGCTGTCACGAAGGATGTCGCGGACATCCACGTCATGGCTGACGACTTTCTGCGTGAACAGTGGGAAGAGCTAGGGGTGGACAATCCGCGCATCTGGGTTGGATTCACCCGCGCGCTTTTGCTTGAAGCCTTCGCCCAGGTGGATGCCGGAGAAGACTTGGCGACAATCACCGGCGCCCTCGGCGGCTCGGTGCGTGCCCTCGCACAATCGGCAGGCGTGCCATGGAGCGAGCTCGAAGACGAATGACCGCGTGAATATGTGTGCACCGCCCCACTAGAGGGCTGATGCAAATGGACTGTGTGTCAATTAACCTGGGTATATGCACGCGCTTCTGTTCGATCTTTATGGGTTATTCATACCCGAACAATCACGCACCTCCTTCGAAACATTGGCGAGAACGGTGGGGGTAGCCCCCGATGCGCTCTTTCCCGCATACAGGGGTGAAAATCGCGCGGAATACGACGCCGGAAGGATCGGCTCGCGAGAATACTGGGCAAAAGTCGGGGCGGACACGGGTGTGGATATAGACTGGCAGGCCGCTCTCGCCGCCGATCTCGCCTCGTTGGAGCGGCAGGACGACGAGATGGTCGACTATGCGCGCAGTTTAAACCGCGCTGGCCTGACCATGGGCATGCTGTCGAATATCCCCTGCGATTTCATCGGCTGGACACGGTGGCATCAACCTTGGATCGACGAGCTTTTTGACCCCGTGCTTTTCTCGTGCCGTCTGCGCCTGGCCAAGCCCGACGAGGAGATCTTCGAGGTCGCCCTTGCACGCCTTTCCGCTGCCGCCGGGGAAGAACTCGCCCCGGCAGACGTGCTCTTCGTCGACGATTCCGAGCCGAATGTCGACACCGCGAAGAAAATGGGTTTCCGCACGTGGCGTTTCAGCGGCCTCGAAGGGCTGAGAAAGGAAATCGAAACAATTTACGATTTGGGATGACCCCTATCGGCACGACGAGCAGAATGCCCGTGTTCTGTCGGGACCTGGGGCCCACCAGTTTTCGGCCAACCGAAATATCATGTGTTCATGAAGACACATCACCGATTGACTGGTGCATTCATCGCGCTGATCGCGGCCTTCGTCTGCGCTGGATGCGGCCCGCGGTCAGAATCGGATTCCCGCCCCCTTGTGCTCACCACCTTCACCGTGATGAAAGACATGGCCCAAGCGATCGCCGGCGATCGCTTACGCGTCGAATCCATCACGTCTCCGGGGGAAGAGATACACGATTACCAGCCCAGCCCAGACGACATCAGGCGGGGCGCCGACGCCGATCTCATCGTCAAGAACGGCCTGGGCCTGGAACGCTGGTTCGAAAAACTCACATCGCAATCTGACGCGCAAACTGTCACTGCGGCCAAAGGCGTGACAGCCATCCCCATCGCCGAAGGCGACCACCGCGGCGAGCCGAATCCGCACGCATGGATGAGCCCGAAGAACGGAAAAATCTACGTCGACAATCTCGTCAAGGCATTCTCGAAGCTCGACTCCCGCCACGCCAAGGAATTCAAAGCCAACGGCGAAGCGTACAAAGCGAAGATCGACGCGATAGCCAAGAACATGCAAACCAAACTCGCCTCGGTCCCCCAAGGCCAACGCGCGCTCGTGACCTGCGAGGGCGCCTTCAGCTACCTGACCAGAGACTACGGACTCGAAGAGCACTATCTTTGGGGCGTCAATGCCGAGGGCGCAATGACCCCCAAAAGGGTCGCATCCGTCCAAGACGTCGTAAAAAAGAACCACATTCGCGCCGTCTTCTGCGAATCGACGGTCGAAGGAAAGATGGACGCCGTCGTCCAAGCAACCGGAGCCAAATACGGTGGAACCCTATACGTTGACTCCCTCACGAACGCCTCCGGCCCGGCCTCCACATATCTCGATCTGCTGAAGCACGACACATCGACGATCGCGGCCGGCCTGTCAGGATCCGGTGAAGCCAAGTGAGGCGATGCAGACACGTCGAGCCGCGTAGACGAATGGAATCTGCCCTCTCGATCGAAAGCCTTCGCGTCAACTACGGACCGCTCAAGGCCCTGACCGGAGTCACATTCGCCCTCGAACCAGGGCGTGTGTGCGGCGTCGTCGGGATGAACGGCTCCGGAAAATCCACGCTCATCAAGGCGATCGTCGGCACGGTGCGGTCCTCCGGTGACATCGCCGTCTACGGCGAGTCCGCCCGCGCCGCCCGCCGCGACGGCCTGATTGGCTACGTTCCGCAGAACGAGGGCGTGGATTGGGACTTCCCCCTGAGCGTGGCAGACGTCGTCATGATGGGCAGATACGGACGCATGCGATGGACAAGGCGCCCCCGCCCCGACGACGTCGAGGCCGTCGATCGCGCACTGGACATGGTCGGCGTACCCGACCTGCGCGACCGACAGATCGGCGCCCTGTCGGGCGGTCAACGCAAAAGGGTGTTCATCGCCCGCGCCATAGCACAGGGCGCACGACTACTGCTTATGGACGAGCCCTTCGCCGGTGTCGACAAACCGAGCGAAACCGCAATCGTCTCCCTCGTGCGCAAACTGGCCGCCGGCGGCGCCGCAATTCTGGTAGCCACGCACGACCTCGACGGCATGTCCGAGCTATGCGACGAGGCCCTCCTGCTCCTGCGCGAAGTCGTCTTCCACGGCGACGTCGAAGACGCGCTGCAGCCAGAGAACCTCGGGCGCGCCTTCGGCATGACTGGCATTCGGGCTCGCGAGGATGACACCGCTCAAGCCAATGGAGCGGCAGACCCCGACGCTTCGGCCACCAACGCCCCGGGCGGAAAGGAGAAGAGCGATGCTTGATCTGTGGGAAACATTCGGGCGGATGTGGACCTACGAGTTCATGGTCCGCGGAATCGTCGTCACCGCGATAGCCGGAGCCGTGTGCGCGATCATCAGCTGCTGGATCGTCCTCGTCGGCTGGTCCCTTATGGGTGACGCCCTCTCGCACGCCGTCTTGCCCGGCGTTGTCATCGCCCATATGCTCGGAATTCCCTACTCGATCGGCGCGCTCGCGGCCGCGCTGATCGTCGTGGGCCTGATTTTCGGCGTCCGGCAAACTTCGCAGCTCAAATCCGACGCGAGCATGGGGATCGTCTTCACGACGCTTTTCGCCATAGGCCTCGTGCTCGTGTCGAAGAATCCCTCGAATATCAATCTGTCCCATGTGCTCTTTGGCGACCTGCTGGGGATCACGCAGGCGGACATGTGGCAGGTGCTCATTCTCGGGCCGCTTGCGGGGGCTGTTTTGCTGCTCAAACGCAAGGATCTCACGGTCTACGCCTTTGACCCCGTCCATTTGCAGGCCATAGGCCTTCCCGCCTGGCGCATGGGCGCGCTGCTGCTTGTGTGCTTGGCGTTGACGGTTGTGACGGCCATGCAAGCGGTCGGCGCGGTTCTCATCGTGACGCTTTTGATTACGCCCGGGGCGACGGCGCTCCTCGTCACCCAGAGATTTTCGAGGATGCTGCTTATCGCTCCCGCGCTTTCAGTGGTCTCAACCATTGTGGGTGTGTATGTTTCCTACTGGTTTGACACCGCGTCGGGTGCGACGGTCGTGGCGACCGGCGGCTTTCTCTTCTTTGTGGTCTGGCTCGCCTCTCCGCGCGGGCTGCGAGGTTTCCTCAGGAGCAGGCGCGCGGCTGTTTGAGGAAGACGCGGCTGTTTGAGGAAGAGTTGATCAGAGTCTCTACGTTTCTGGTTGCTTGAATTGGGGCAGTTTTTCCGGGGGGCAGAGAAGATCGACGCCCCGAGTCAGCCCCGAAATGGCGGATATACGCGTGGTTTGTGAGCTGGATTGTCGATAGACTTGGCGGTATCAAGACATGGACCCATGCAGCGTGGAGGTTCGGCTATGGGACGTCATGCGGATGGTTGGAGACTTCGCATCTCCGTTTTGTTTGCGCTGGGAGCATTGGCTCTCGTTGGCCTTGCGGCATGCGGTTCTCACGAGGAGCCGAGTCCCAGCCCGTCGGTGACTACGCCATCGCCAAGCGTTGGCCCTACTTTGCGCTCTCCGTCGATTTCGTCGCCCCCGTCGATATCCGTGCCGACGCCGTCGATATCGCTGCCGTCTACGCCCGCGCCCAGGCCGTCGACGTTCACGCTGAACAACCCGAAGCCGGGCCACCCGCAGATACCCACAGTCCCGTCAACACCTTTCAAGCGTTGAGCCTCTGCGAGTTGGAGTTTAGGCGTGATGTCGGCAGCCGAGCCGCTGCCTCCACGCGAGGCCGGCACTTTTTGGGTTCACCATTTCGAAAATTGCGTTGTGCGGGCTAGAACTTGTCGTCGTATCAGCGAACGAGAAAAGGGTTAATAAGAACGCTGCTAAATGTGACGGTGGCAAGGGCAAAAGCCTGAAAAAGCGTTAGCTTAAGAAGTCCGTGCTGGTGATGGTGGCGATGCGGTGGGAGGTTCGCGAAAACTCCGCACCGGGATCACGTCGACCAGTGCGGAGCCTCGGCGCGCTCAAAGGGACTCGAACCCCCAACCTTCTGATCCGTAGTCAGATGCTCTATCCATTGAGCTATGAGCGCAGGCCCTAAAGGACTTGACTAGCTTACATCGCGCGTCCTGCGGCAGCAAAGTCACGGCGCATGGTTCCCGTCACAGCGCCGTTCTCTTCCTCACAGAGCCAAATACCCCTCTGAGTGCGTAGAATTTGCTTATGGATCCCGAAATAGTTGGAACGGACGCCGAAGAGGCATGGAACCGGTGGCGCGCCCATCGAAACGAGACCTTGGCCTCCGAACACGGATGGCTAACTTTGACTGCTTTCACGTGGATTCCCTCTGTTGCCGGACCGGTGGAGGGATTTCCGGGCATATGGCGAGCGGTAGACGGCGAGAAGGTATATGCGACTTTCACCTCCGTTGACGACGTCACCCGAGGCGGTGTGCCTGTCGATGGGGAGGTCGTTTTCCAGCTCGACGACGGCGACTCCGAAACTTCCCTCATGAGCGGAACGAAGGCGGCGGAGGTCGCGAAAAGAGGCGGGCGCTACGCCGTGCGCGTTCGCGACTCCCTGGCCCCTACGAGGCAGAATTTCACGGGAGTGCCGGTCTACAGTTACGATCCTGCGGCGGTTGTGACGGGAACTTTCGAGCCCTTCGACGAACCTCGCGACATATCCATCACGACAGCCAATCCGGCAGTGCCCGGCAGCGCTCGCATTGTCGGGGAAGTTGAGTTCGTTTACGCGGGCAATTCGGCAAGGCTCCTCGTTCAGGGGGACTCTTCGACGCTGACGGCGGTCTTCTATGACGGGACGAACGGCGCGGAGACCGCTGACTGGCGCTACGTTTCCTTCGACGCTCCCGAAGCCGGGGACCGGTGAAAATCGATTTCAACCGCGCGTTGAATTTTCCTGCGGCTTTCACCCCGTTCGGGACGTGTCCTATGCCTCCGGTCGGAAACGCCATCCACACACCAATCAGGGCGGGAGAGCGGCGTCCAACTGCCGGTTGACGTGGCCGCTCAAGCGCAATTTGACGGCGCTTTTCAGTAAGAGAACACATTGGGAAGACGAACGCATCTTCCAGAACTAAACGGAATGTTTGCGCCGACAACGGGGCGATGTGAGCAGGCGAACCGCTCCCGTTAGCCGTCCACAGCGGACTTGGCTTCGGGTGGCACCGAGACGTCGACGGGGTTCCAATCGTATTTCAGCGAATCGGTCTGCTCGGCAACTACCTTTCCATTGTGCGTCATCACGATACGCGTCTCCATTGACTGAATCCTTCGAGTTTTCTTGTCGATCGTCACCGACACCATGCTCTTGTCCGGGTCAAGCGCTCCGGCGGTGCCTATGTCCGTAGCGATGTTGTCAGCTGAAGTCGCTGTATTCTTATCTTTGGTTCCGCTCGGGCGTCCGGTAATGAGGTATGCCTGGCCGACCTCGGTGATGGTGAGGTCTTCGAGGTCTGTGAAATAGGAGAAGAGAGAGTCTATTTCCTCCTCGCTCAAGAGCGATTTTTCATTCTGGTTTCTGTGGTTCGGTCCGCGATTTCGCTCTTTGTGCCACCCGTCCTCATTGGAGTAAACGGTGGGAGGTTTCACCGAGCCGTCGTAGTAGCTCAGCTCCTTCCATGCGCTCCCCGCCTCTGAAGCGTCGCCCTTTCCCCGAGATTTGCCCTTGTCGTCAGCGACTTTGACCTCGGTGATCCTGGTTTTCGCGTCTATCCGTATAGTGGACGTCGTTGAACTCTTCAATCCGCGCTGCTTAGAGGCAATAACGTATTTTACTGTCTTGCTGTGCTTTATAGTCTTATCGTGTTTGCCTATGCCAAAAGGATCGTTTTTATTGGGCTTGGGGTTGTCTATAACGATTTTATCCAGAACATCCTCAGGTTTTGCGGAGCTTTCGTGTGGAGGTTTCTTCCCTCCGTCGGAACACGATGCCAGGGCCGAAACGACCAGGATGGCACCGAGGAGGCGAGAGAAGAGGTGGCGTGAGGTCATGGGTTTGCTCCTGGGTGGGATGCCGCAATCTATTCTAATCTTTCTCCCTCTGCGGTGAAATACGATCCGTCACGGCCATGGGAAGCTCCCTCCGAACGCTGCGGTTGTTTCGGGGCGACACATGAATTCGAATGCCATACGGATTCGAATGTCAACCTTCTGACTGGAAGCATAAGGGTGGGTCGGCTCGTGCGTGCGAGCCGACCCACCTCCGACCGAGGCCCATGCGTGATATTCAGTCCCGGACGGGTATTGAGGGCGTTGTATCGATCACCGCTTGGAATCCGGTTTAGAGGGTTCCAGGCTTTGCCGGCTCAGATGTCGAGTCGCCTTTATCGGACGGGATGTTACCCGGATCCTTGGGGCCTTTCGGACCGACACGAAGCAACTGGCGGAAATCTTCGGACTTGACTTCCTTGCCGTCCTTGGCCTCCTTCGGGATGTCGATGGAGACGTCCTTATCGGTGTCGGCCTTGATGCTGGCGTCGCCCTTGATCGAGAACTTGCCGTCGGTGGACTTGACGTCCACATCGGCCTTCAGCTCCTTGAGCAGGTAGCTCTTCTTCTCAACGGTCACGACGAGCTTGATTTTGACGTCGTTCTTGTTGATTTTGGCGCCCTTTTTCGCGGCAAGAGACGTCAGCTCGTTGATGACGACGTCCTTCGGGGTCACCGTGGCGGTGTAGGTCTCGCCGTCGTCCTTCACGTCGATGTTCGCGTACTGCTTGGCATCGGACATGAACTTGTTGATTTGTCCGGTGACGTCGCCGGTCTGCTGCTGGGAGGCTTGCTGCATCTGTGCGAGAAGGGACTGATAGTCCGATCGGCTGATGTTGACGTAGGACCAATTGTCCTTGTTGAGCTGCCAGTAGGCCTTGTAGCCGCCATCGCTGCTCTTCTCGCCATAGGCTTTGGCCGACCTAGTCACATTGCCAGCGGGAACCAAGTCTCCTTTGGCCTCAACCTTGCCGTCGAGGGCGAAGCCGTTCGACTTGGAGTCGAACTTGAACTCGAGATCGCCCTTCGATTCTGAATCTTTTGAAGATTCTGGCGTCTTGACTTTGAAATCGAAATCAGCGTTTACAGTTGCGTTCTTGCCCGCGAACTTGTCGATGGACGAGTTCGCGCTGACCTTGGACATCAACTGCGCGCCGTCGATGTCTGCGGACTTGCTGTTGGAGCAGGCGGAAACGGTCAACACCGCGGCGACTGCTCCGACTGCGATCGCTTTGCGAGACATTTTCTCTCCTAACGTGCGGGTTTACTTTTTCGACACTAACGGACCCGGGATGGGTTTCGCTACCCCTAGGGGTGGGAAGTCCTACCCTGGCGAGTTCGATGCTACTAAAGGGTCGGTACCAAAACATCCCTAAATCTGCGGATGAACGCGGGGATTTTGTCGCTTTGCATATCCCTCCAATTTTCCTCCAAATCGTTGAGAATTTCCAGCGGGAAGGGTGTTGTGCGAAGAGCGGTCTGGTTACGCTCGGGGAAGGTGTGTTTGCGTGCGGCTCGGGAAACTTGTCGGCCTCACCCGAGGGCGAGGGCTTCCCTAAGGTGCATTTGTGCACACAAATTTCGACGAATGTCCTCTTGGGTTAACGGTCGTGGCATTTGTCTCTTTTTGCGGTTGGGGTTGCGGGGTGCGCTGCAGGTTTTCATTTGATTTCTTTTGCTGACTGCCGCCCCTGGCTGCGTTTACGGATGATGTGGGAATAACTTCAAGGAAACGAAAGTTGAGTTGTATGGACTCAAGAAATGGAGAGTCGGTTGGACATAACTCCGCCGGCAGTCCAGACTTGAGGAGTATAAGACTTCGAGCCACCAGGCTCATAGATAAAGGAGAAAAACACATGGCACGTGCACTGGGCATCGACCTTGGCACTACGAACTCTTGCGTCTCCGTCCTCGAGGGCGGGGAACCCACCGTCATCGCCAACTCTGAGGGCTCGCGTACGACCCCCTCGGTCGTCGGCTTTTCTAAGAACGGCGAGGTGCTCGTCGGCGAAGTGGCCAAGCGTCAGGCCGTCACCAATGTCGATCGCACCATCTCGTCGGTCAAGCGCCACATGGGCACAGATTGGAAGGTCGATATCGACGGAACTGTTTACACGCCGCAACAAATCTCTGCCTTCATCCTGCAGAAGCTGAAGAAGGACGCCGAAGCATACCTCGGCGAACCCGTGACCGACGCCGTCATCACCGTTCCGGCATATTTCAATGACGCTCAGCGTCAGGCCACGAAGGATGCCGGGCAGATCGCCGGACTCAACGTTCAACGCATTGTCAACGAGCCCACGGCCGCAGCTCTCGCTTACGGCCTTGAAAAGGGCAAGGAGGACGAGCTGATTCTCGTCTTCGACCTGGGCGGGGGCACCTTCGACGTCTCCCTCCTCGAAGTGGGTAAGGACGACGACGGTTTTTCCACCATCCAGGTGCGTGCGACCTCAGGCGACAACAAGCTTGGCGGTGACGACTGGGACGAGCGGATCGTCAACTGGCTCGTCGAGCAGGTCAAGGCATCGTCCGGCGCCGATCTTTCCAAGGACAAGATCGCGCTTCAGCGTCTGAAGGAGGCGGCTGAGAAGGCCAAGAAGGAGCTGTCCTCAACGACGTCGACCACCGTCTCACTGCCCTATATTTCGATGTCGGAATCGGGCCCCATCCACGTTGATGAGACGCTGACTAGGGCGAAGTTCGAGGAGATGACCAAAGATCTTCTCGAACGCACAAAGGAGCCGTTCCGCAACGTCGTGCGCGACGCGGGAATCAAGGTTTCCGATATCGACCACGTCGTGCTCGTGGGCGGATCGACCCGTATGCCGGCCGTGACGAACGTCGTCAAGGAGCTGACGGGCGGCAAAGAGCCGAACAAGGGCGTCAACCCCGACGAGGTCGTGGCCATCGGCGCCGCGCTCCAGGCGGGCGTCATCTCCGGCGACCGCAAGGATGTTCTGCTCATTGACGTCACCCCGCTTTCTCTCGGCATCGAGACGAGCCTGGGCGGGACCAGCGGCATCATGACGAAGCTCATCGAACGCAACACGGCCATTCCGACCAAGCGCAGCGAGACCTTCTCCACCGCTACGGACAACCAGCCGTCCGTGACGATTCAGGTGTTCCAGGGCGAGCGCGAGTTCACCCGCGACAACAAGCTGATCGGAACCTTCGGCCTGATC
>CAUSGP010000012.1:0-17089 GCA_963531075.1 uncultured Actinomycetaceae bacterium
GGGTTTACGGAGAGGAAAGCCCTCGAGACAGAAACGGTCTGTCGCCAGCCCAGACACCGCTAGAGCAGCTAGCACCGCCGACGGGCCAGGAACCACCTCGACATCGACTTTTGAGCGCGAGGCGAGGGAAACGAGTCGATAACCGGGATCGGAAATCGAGGGCATTCCGGCGTCGCTCACAACCACCACTCGCTTCCCCTCCCGGGCAAGTTCGAGGAGCCTCGGAGCTCGCACTGCCTCGTTATGCTCGTGAAAAGAAAGGACTCGCCCGCCGATGGAGATGTTCACGCGGTTGGCAAGGGCGAGAAGACGCCGGGTATCCTCCGCCGCGACGACATCCGCCTGCTCCAATTCGCGGCGCAGGCGGGCAGAGACATCCGCGTCGTTGCCAATGGGTGTGGCGGCCAGAACTATCGTGGGAGTCATGAGCATAACTATCCCAGATGCATCCGACGCATACGAAGGTTCCCCGGGTAGACTCGCACCGTGAGCGAAAAGGACACGACCACCAACAACGAGAGCGGCGCGGAACCTCCCGTGCCCAATCCCGGGGATGAAATGACGACGCCCGACGCCGACACCCCCCGTTCAAATGGTGAGGACGCCCTCCGTTCAAGCGTTGAGAAAACGGCCGACGAGAATCTTCGCATTCTCGCCGACACCGACGATCCGTATCCAAGTACTGAGGAAGCAAGTGGCACCAGTGGCACCTCCGATACCGATCTGCTCCCACCAACGGCTACACAGTTCAAATACGCTCCCTCTTCAATACCCGAGGACCCAAAGGCTGGAGAACCCACCTTCCATTTGACCGAGCAGGACCGCCGGACGCACGAAGACGAGCTTCGCGGAAGACTCGGCCTTTTGCCGATCGGAGTGAAGCTGCCCAGCCGTATCAGAATGTGGGGTTGGATCGTCACCGCCGTCGCGGGAATGCTCGCCTTCGTCACGCGCTTTTGGAACCTCAATCATCCACGAGCCATCGTCTTTGATGAAACCTACTACGTCAAAGGCGCCTTCTCGCTACTTCACCAGGGATATGAGGGCAACTGGCAGGGCGACAAAGCCAACGATCTGTTCCTTCACGGCAACTATTCTGCTCTCAAGGAGAGCGCCGACTACGTGGTCCACCCACCGCTGGGCAAGTGGTTGATGGCCGTGGGCCAGTGGCTATTCGGATCCGACAACGGCGTCGGCTGGCGTTTCTCCACCGCTTTCTTCGGCGTTCTCTCGGTGGTGCTCATCGTCAGAATAGCGATGCGAATGTTCCGTTCGCCGATTCTTGCGGGATTTGCAGGAATAGCCATGGCTCTCGACGGCATGGGAATCGTTCTCTCGCGCACCGGAATCCTCGACAACATTTTGGCTTTCTTTGTTCTCCTTGGATTTTGGGCATTGCTCCTCGACAGACAACATATGCGAGCGAAACTCGCAGCGAAGGTGGCCCGTGGGAGATTCCGAGCCGGATCAAGCACTCTCGTTCGCTACACTCCCAGTGATCCCTGGGGCCCGCGGATTCTGTGGCGTCCATGGCTCATCGCCTCCGGCATAGCCCTGGGATTCGCCGGCGGCGTCAAATGGTCAGCGATTTATGCTGTGGCTGTTTTCGGGCTCACCGTTTTCGCCTGGGGCATCTCAGCCCGCCGCATCGTGGGCGTACGCATGTGGATCGGTGCTGGAGTATTCCGAGACGGCATCCCGGCCTTCCTTGCCCTGGTGCCCACAGCCGTCATGGCTTATCTTGCGTCGTGGATCTCATGGTTCCTCAACCCCAATTCGTGGGGCCGCCACTGGGCGGAAGAAGCGATTAAGCGCGGAGAGAAAGTTCCCTTCTCCTGGGCACCCGATGCGCTGAACTCCTTCATCCACTACCACCAAGACATGTGGAAGTTCCATCATGGCCTGTCCTCGCCCCACGACTACCAATCGCAAATGTGGGACTGGATCATCCAGCGCCGCCCCGTCTCCTTCTACTGGCAGGGCACGGGTGAGGCTCCCAAGAAATGCGGCTCTCTTTCTTGCGTCGAGGCGATAACCTCCATTGGCAATGTGGCAGTATGGTGGCTTGGGCTCCTAGCTCTCATCGTCGTCATCCTAGCCGCCATCATGCGAAAAGATTGGCGTGCGTGGGCAATTCTTTCCGGTTACGGCGCAATGTGGCTGCCCTGGCTCTCATACACGAACCGCACGATTTTCCAGTTCTACGCTGTCGCGTTTTTGCCCTATGTAGTGTTGGCACTCACGTATGCGGTGGGCGTGGCAGCACAACTTCTCGGACGAGCGTACGCCGGCCAACCACAGCTTTCCTTCGGTTTCATCGCGAGTCGCCACGATCCCCCGCAGCATCTTTCGCCTCAGCCTTCGCAATATCCATCACCCCCACCTTCGCAATATCCGCCCCAGCCTCAAGGACCCCGCACCAGATTGCGTAACGCAATCGCTTCGCGTTTCGACGACGAGTACACCTCATCGGTCGCCACTGAGGCAGCCCGCCCGCCAGAGACATTTGACGCGAGTACCATCGGAGTTTCTCCAGGAATCCCTAGCACTTCCGGTGTTCCGGAAACCTCACCTTCTTCCCAGGCCGGGCCTTCAGCTGCACCTTGGCAGCAGAGGTTTGGATTCTCAGGGAAGGCACCGCTTGGGCCTCATTCGGATACCCTGGCAAACTCAGGTGCCCTGGCACCTTCGAGAGGTCCGGTACCGGTTGTCGTTCCACCCCAGGCTCCATGGTGGGCACCTCCGGTGCGGCGCACCACGGGAATCGCACTCACCGGGGCAGTTACCGCGCTCATCATCGCTACCGCGGCATTCTGGTACCCGCTATGGACGGGCCAGAACATCTCCCACGGGTTCTGGCAGCTTCACATGTGGCTGCACAGCTGGATTTAAGCCCCGCTTGCAGGAACTTGAACCCGTTACATTCGGCGCTCCCAGCAGCTGCCGCTCGCTTGAGCCTGCTTTGACTCAACGGTCACAGCGCGAATCCCACCGAGCTATCGCACAGCACTTAAAGAAGGAAGAACTAATTAACTCCCCATCAATTCCCAGGAATTTCATAATAAATTTCTCAGAAGCTCCATTTAAATGGTCATGTCAAACGAACGACATTCCTTTGGAGAAAAACTTGAGTAACAACGAGCACCGCCGCGACTCTGCAAACTTCGACTCCCCCGAGTCTGAAGAGTCACGGCCCGCCGACGGGCACGAGGCAGCCCATGACGACGGTGCCACCGAAAAAACGAAGACAACCGATCCGCTCCCTCCGCAAACTCTCGCCGAAGACACGGCTGCGGCGGCCGCGAGTGCGACAAAGCCCAAGCGCCGGTGGTCAACCATAGCGCTAGCAGCCGCTGGCGTTGCAGGCATCGTCGTAGGGAGCACCTCCGTAGCTACCGTGAATGCCCTGACTGACGATTCACACCACAGCAACAGCGGCTGGGATTCGGGCGCGAAACAGGAGAACGGCAAGCCCCAGCCCCCTTCGGGCAACATGCCCCAACCTCCGGGCGGCGGCGAAGACCCTCAGCCACCCTCGGACGGCCAAGGCGGGAAGAACGGCAGTCAAGGCGGCAAGAATGGCAGTCAAGGCGACTCCGGCAATGAAGGCTCTGCCAGCAAGAAGTCCTCGAAATGGGGAAAGAACGCCACCAGCAACAAACAGAATCAAGATAGGCAGAACGCAAATAGACAACAAAGTTCGGATCAAAGCGACGGTTCTTCCCAGCAAGATTCGAATAATCACAGCGGAACGGGGAACAAAGAGAGATCCGACAGCCGCAGCGGAGCGAATGGCCATGTATCCACCGACGGATCAGGCAACTGAGGTTCCGACCATCCACATGGGGCAGATTAGGCAGAGGTGCAGCATCTCGTCAGCTTTCGCCCAACGCTGACTTCAGATTAGGTGCTGCACCTCTCCGCTTTCACCCGACCTTCAGTCTGAACACCCGCATCCTCGCGGAGTTTTGCCACCCCACCTACCAGTGCTCTCACGATGATGCCTGTCACCACGCGGTCCGAAACCGGCCGCGGCAGGATATAGTGTTAGGAGGAAAAGGCCAGACAAAGGACATATCGATCGATGAGACCGAACGAGATATCGCGCGCCATGCCACAGGCATCGCGCGAGGGAGGGAAGGCCCCTTCGTGGTTGGCGAATGCCGATCTTCGACCCGAAGAAGACGTTCGGTCGTCCCGTTCTTCGGTCGCAGCGGCCGTCTTCTGCGTTTTCGCGCTCATCGCGATCGGCCTCACGGGCATCGCCGCAGCCCTTTCCGAATCCTCGGCAAGTCCAAAGGTCGAATCGGTCATCAACCGTTCAGTCGACGGCGTCAAACGCTCCGGCGATCAAGCAGGTCCCGGCCGCCAAGTCTCGACACCGAGCGCTTCGGCGTCGCCCACGTCCAAGAAGGCAACTAAAGCTCCAGCCTTCTACCAACCGGCCTCCCCCGAGCCGACGCCCACTCCGTCGGAAGGCACCTCGGGGCTGGCAAGAATAACCACCACTTACGGAAACGAGACGATGCGCGGTGGCGCAATCGTTCTCGATTCAACGGGAATCGTGGCCACGAACTACCACGTCGTCAACCATCCGTCACCCTCATTCTCTATATACATCCCCGAGACGAGGACTCAGCACTCGGCTCGATTGCTCGGGTACAGCCCGTTGACCGACGTCGCAATATTGAAGATTGACGGGGCACCTTCCCTTAAGCCGGCGACGATCGCATCAAAGCCACCCAAGCCTGGAGATCCCGCCGTCATGTTCGGCTTCCCCGATTCCGATAGCCGCGCCACAGCCGCCTCGGGCCATGTGCAAACGGGGGTAGCCCGCAACAGGGGGAAGACCACAATCGACAACTTCACTTACGACGGCATGTCCTTCCTTGTCAGCTGCCGTATGGTGCCAGGATACTCGGGCGGGCCGACAGTCAACCCAAGAACCGGGGAGATCATCGGCATGAACGCTCGGTATTACATCGACTCCCGGGTTGAAGCCGAATCGATAGCGATATCCGACGTCACGCGAGTCAAGGCAGAGGTTCTGTCGGGAAAACCCACAAAGGACACCGTCGTCAAATGACGGGCGACGGGCCCGAGAAACGCCGAGAGGCCGGCGGAAGGCGAAGTCCACACGATCGTTCATCGGCTTTTTCCAGGAAACGTACCGGCGGCCTCAGGCTATCGGTAGTGAACTTATCCATGACACACAGAGAACGCATCCTCTAGGAGGGGACATTGAGCGAGAAGGAGGCCGAGGGGCAGTTTCCCCCGCCTAACGTTGAGCCGACCCAATCACTGCCTAGCTACCTCGCGGCTAGTTCAGGGGCGACACAGAATCCAACGGCGCACCAGCCCGGAGGCTCCGCAATATCGGCATCAGAAGCGTCCACGTCTCCATTCCCGCGCAGGCAGTACCGACAGGGTCAGCTTTGGCAACGGTATGAGACGACCGATCAGCAACCATATGGCGGTCAGCAGCTTTACGGCGACCAGGAGCTCCATACTGGCCAGCAGTCTTACGGCGGTCAGCAACCCTATGAAGGCCAGCCGCATCAAAGTGCGCAACAGTACCAGAGCGGAGAAGGCTTCCCGGAGCAGGCGGCTGATGGCTTTCCCCCGTTCGTCGATGGGAGCAATGCCTCAGTCCAGCAGACAATGAGCGGATACCCGGTCGTCAATAACCTTCCCCCCACAGCCGAGGGACGCAAGCGGCACAAGTGGTCGACAGCCGCACTCGTGGCCTCCACCCTTGCCGGCATTATTCTGGGTGGGGTTCTCGGCGGTCTTACCGGGATGGCCATCCAGGACCGCGAGAACAAGTCCCAATCTCAACCCGTCAGCCCGAATACACCTGCAACGGAAGACCCTCAGCAAGGTCAAGAGCCGAACCAAGCCCCCGGAGCCGGCCCCGGCCAAGGCACGAGCGGCGCACGTGCAGGAAAGCGAATTACATCCTCCCCCGGCGCCGTCCTCATCAATTCGACCCTCAACAATGGCGAGGGAGCGGGAACCGGCGTGGTCGTAGACAAATCGGGGATTGTCGTGACCAACTATCACGTGGTCCAGTCATCAACGACGGTCGCTGTCACGGATCCGAGCACGAACGATCAGTACCAGGCCGAGGTTTTGGGGCACAACGCGGCTCAGGACGTAGCCGTACTGAAGATCAAGAATCCTTCGAAAAAACTCAAGGTGGCCTCGATTGCGAAGAAATCCGCAGCATTGGGCAACACCGTGTACGCCGTTGGCAACGGGCACGGCCAGGGATACTTGACAGAGCTCAAGGGCAGCATCACGGGGATTGACCGTACGATCACCGCACAGAATGCTTCCAATACGGAAACCCGGAACCGGCTGACGGGACTCATCCAAACGGATGCCGACGTCGTTTCCGGCTATTCCGGGGGGCCGCTGATGAACGCGGATCACCAGGTGGTCGGGATCAACACCGCCGCTTCGACCGGCAAAACGTCCGAGGAAATCAACGGTTATGCCATCCCGATCAAGAAAGTCATGGAAACCGTCAACGAGATCCGCAAGGGCGAGGTGGACGACGGGAACGTCATCGGACGCAACGCCGCTCTGGGCGTCACGGTACGATCTGTGGGCAACGATAAAGACCAGCAAGAGGAAAATACGGCCCCCAAGCAGGAGTCCGAAGATCTTCCTCAGCCGCCCGCGGGTCTTTCGGGAGCTCAGGTAACCGCCCTCGTGCCGGGTTCCGGTGCGGAGAAGGCGGGCCTAGCCAGGGGCGACGTCATCACTGCAGTCGATGGCAACCAGGTCAGTAACTCGTCGGAGTTAGCCAAGACCATTCAAACTAAGAAGGTCGGCGACAAGGTCAAACTCACGGTCACCGGGACCGACGGGACACAGCGCGAGGTCAGCGTCACCCTCGGAAAGTCGAGCGTGAACTGACTAGGCGCCGGGTCAGACGGCGCCGGAATCAATGCGGGCGGGCCGGGACGATGTGTCCCGGCCCGCCCTTTCGGCCTATGAGGCAAATGGCTCTGCCCAAATCACTTGACGCAGACAGCGTGCGCAAATCGTTCGTCTTTCCCGCCAACGGCCTCCGCGACGCGTGAATCAGTGCGCATGCATCCCATCCGCATTCTGCACTTCTCTGAGAAAGGCTTCGACGGCCTCGTAAAATTCCTCGGGGCGATCACGGCGAATCGAATGACCCGCGCCCACAATGGTTGACGTGCGCAGCAGCGGATTCCCAACCGAGACGATAGAGGCGATGTCTTCGTCGGTGAAAAGCACGCCGGGTTGATCACCCGTCAGCAGAAGGCAAGGTACGGCAATCTGAGAGGCCAGGTGCTGACGAGGAACCACCAGCCCGACGACGCCGGTACGAACCAACCACACATCCACCTGCCCTTTCGCCGTCGACCACGCTCCCAACTCGCGGACTTGACGCCCCGGATGATCCTCCAAGGCCCGCTCGATCGCTGCGGCGGGGTTAGCCGTGATGGCTCTCAGACGGCCGATCTCATCCTCCGCTCCCCTCTTGTAGGCCGCGGCTTGCGTCTCTGTAAGCCAAGCCGGGTCTTCGAGCACCAGAGCTTTCACGAGCTCCGGGCGAGCGGCAGCCACCAAGGTCGCGATCGCGCCACCCATCGAATGTCCCATGAGTGTGACCTTCCCTGATGCGGCGTGAGCGGCCTGCTCTTCAACCACTTCGATCACCGCCCCGGTGCACGAGCCCACGGGGTCAGCTGCCTCCGCTTCCGTCAGGCGAGGCGACAGCCCGTGCCCGAGGGAATCGACGAGGACCACGCGATATTCGCCGTTCCACCTTTGAGCTATTCCCGCCAACGAGGGCGCGTTATCGGTCACGCCGTGTAGGGCTACGATCACCTCTGGGGCGCTGCCCGAAACATAAGTTGCAAGCCTTGTCATTTTCTTCCTCCTAGAAATTCAAATCGCTGTGAGCAATGGCTATGAGCCTGTCGGATTTTGCACGCCAAAGACCGGCGGGCGCCTTCACCGTAGGCAGGCGGGCGCCTTCACCACAGGCCGGCAAGTGCCTTCATCGTTGCGACCGTCGAACACCGGGGCTTCCATGTCCGGCTCCTCAATGCGCACCTCCGGTGAATTTCAGGCCGGCAACGCAGGCCACTATTCCAAAAATGAAGACGATCTTGAGGACATCAACGGTTTCGGCGCCCGTCATCATGGCCCATATCGCCGTGGCCGCCGCACCGATCGCCGTCCACACAGCGTACCCGGTGCCCACCGGTATTTCTCGCAACGCATAGGCCAGGCCGCAAAGCGACACCAGTGACGCCGCCACGAACACCAGCGACGGCACAAGCCGGGTCAATCCCTCCGCCTTCGACAGAGCGGTTGCCCAGACTGCTTCGAAAATGCCCGACACAACGAGCACAACCCAGTGCATCTACTCGCCTTTCTCTCGAATGCCAGACGGATTGTCGGTGCGGGACCATCGACGGTCCTGTGGATTCTCAACACTCAACGTTTTCGTTCCCGTCGAAGTCTATCGTTTGCCTTTCACCGGCCGCTGCTTTACTGGCCACCGTTCCATTGACCACCATTCGTTCCGCAAACGGCGTACGGGGGCCTTCATTCGAGTGTTTGCGTCCGCGAGGTCTGCCAAACGAGCGCATCTCAGAACGGACCTTCATCACCGACCGAATGCCAGGTCAAGCGTGGACATCCGCGCCCCACCCAACATCCAGCCGTTAAACTGACAGCGAATCGACAGGAGGACGAATGCCAAGAAAGCACCTTTTCATCAATGCCAGCGCCAAGCGGGATGGTTCGACGGTTGAATATGGGACGGCGTTGCTCGACGGTCTCGAAACTGAACAGATCGACCTCGTCGACTACCGCATCGGATTTTTCGGTCAGAGTTTTGACGATGACGAATTCGACGTCGTATTGGAAAAGATGCGTGCAGCCGATGTCATCGTGCTCGGCTCCCCCGTGTACACAGAGACAATGAGCGCGGCGGCCAGGACCTTACTCGAGCGGCTAGAAACCCATCCCCGTGCTGACGAGCTGGCGGGGCGCGAGTTCGCTTACTTTATCCAAAGCTACGGGCCTAGCCCGCTGGTCGTCGAATCGCCGACCGCCTCCGTGCGCAACGCCGTTGAGCCGAGGGGAATGCATTTCCTGGGAGCAGCTTCGGATATGGTCGAACTGGCAGAACTTCGCGAGGCAATCGAAACCTCGGCGGATTCGACTTCCTGAGGCCGACCTCCCCCGCACACACTGCTTCGCCTCCTCGCCCGCAGGAGACGTTTAAGCACCAGGCCGACCTCCCCCGCACACGCGGCTTCGCCGATCATCACAGTCCTGGCCTTGCCGGCCATTACCGCAGGGAACGCGCTACTGACAAGGGTTTCCCTTCGGTTCCCGCGACCTTTGAAACGTCGGAAATATCGCCGACGATCAACGAATGGTTCTTCCGCCACGTGACGTACTTCGTTCCAAGATTGACCATGGAAGCGAGCCGGTTTCTGCCTCCCATGAGCGTGGCGATATGGACCATATTCCATGTCATCCACCCGGGGAAGCCTTTCATCCGAGGGAAATGCTTGATTTCGGCCACCGCTGCGGCTCTCCCGATCGTCGCCATAATGCCGAGATCCTTGTATTTGAAAGATCCCGGGTCTTTCTTTTCACCCAGTTCGGCTCGGATGACCTTGCCGATGTGCCTTCCCGTTTGCTTAGCGGGTTGGGCAAGCTGAGGGAGCCCGCGCTCCCCGATAGATGCCACGTCGCCAGCCGCGAAAACATAGGGAAAGCCGTCCACCTGAAGCCGGTCGTCAACGAGTATGCGTCCGCGAGCATTTTGCGGCAGGCCCCACGATTTTACGGCTTCGGGAACCCCTACGCCTGAGGCCCACAAAACCACGGCAGCCTCAAGAAACGTCTCATCTCCTCCGCTCACGGGAGTGACGACGACTCCGTCTTTGCGCACCTCTTTGACTGCCGTTCCGAACATGAGCTTAACGCCCCGATTTTCCAGAGCCTTCTTTGTATATGCGGAAGACTTGGGATCGAAGGGGCCAAGCAGCCTGTCCGCCATGTCGACGAGGACCACTTCGATTCCGTCCGCTCCAATTTCGGGAAAGAGCACCGGAATGTCCTTGTTGCGCATTTCGGCGAGCGCACCGGCCGTTTCAACGCCGGTGGGGCCGCCGCCGACGACGATCATCCGTATCTTGGAATTCTCGCGTTTCGCCGTGGCGTCAAGGAGTCCCTGAATCCGATCGCGAACATCGAGAGCGTGCCTGCGAGTATAGAGAGGAAGAGCGTTCTCTTGCGCACCTGGGATTCCGAAATAATTGGCAGCCACGCCTGTCGCGATGACGAGATAGTCGTATGCGATAACGTTCACTCCGTCTACGGTGACCGTTTTGGCCGCATGGTCCATAGCCGTCACCTCGCCCAATTCGACGCTCAGATTGCTTTGCCCCGATTGGATTGCACGCAGATAGTAGGTGATGTCTCCCGGATTCAATGTGGACGTGGCCACTTGGTACAGGAGCGGCTGGAATGTCGAGTACGGATTCTTGTCGATGAGCGTGATGCGAACATTCGCCTTTCGAAGGCTACGCGCCGCGGCAATACCGGCGAAACCGCCTCCAACGATGACGACGCGGGGAGTTTCTCCGCCGGCTGCCACGTGTTCGACCAGATGTAAGTGAGATGGCATAGAAAACAGCATATCTTTAAGTAAGGTTAACCTCACCTAACTGTGTGGAAGTTCAAACGTTCGAAAACGGCGACATCGGTAAAAGCAAACATCCAACCGGCGATACAATCACCGACGTGGAATCTCACGACTCCCTCGGATCCTCCCAGAGCCCGCTCAGCACATCGCCTTCGCGAACGCCGAGCGGCTCCATGCGGGTCTCCTGGGCGCAGGCGCCCGGATTGATCCGATCCCTTGCAACCGTTCACATGGCTAACCCACCACATACGCGAAGCCCAACCGGTGTAGTGGCAATAGACGGAAGATCCGGGGCAGGGAAAACCACGCTATCTGCAGCTCTTGCACGCGAGCTCATCAAGGACGACGTCGCCGTCCACGTCATCGAAGTCGAATCCTTCATCGGCGGATGGAACGGACTGATCGAAGGACTCACGGCGGTGGCAGAACAGATCCTCGCCCCCGTCCGAACACGAGGTTTCGCGCACGCCCGCACGTGGGACTGGCATTCGGGAACCTGGGCCACAGATGTGCGCATTCCCCCTACGGGCATCGCCGACGTCTTGATCCTCACGGGCTGCGGATCCACGAGCACCGCATGCGCACCCTTCGTGGACGTCGCCGTCTGGGTCGAGGCAGATGAAGCCCGCCGGCGTGAGCGCGTGACCGGACGAGATGGAGATCCCAGCTCGTGGTGGAAGCTGTGGGCCGAGCAGGAAGAACGCTTGCCGCGAGGGGCCACACCCGACGTCGTCGTCGAAAACTAAGAAGACCGCAACTAAGAAGGCCACGGAGGCGAGCACATCGGATTAATCGGTTCAGACGCCCCGTCGCTCTCAGAACCCCAAATCAACCGAATGCTTTCGCTGCGCTATACACCGGCCAAACTTAGGCCCACCGCACCCAGAGTATCCCAAACAACCGAACTCAAACGTCCCGCTGCAACGTGACGTAGTACTGCATCAAGGTCACCAGGGAAATCATTGCGATAATCCACACCCAGGAAGGTTCTGACGGAAAGAAGGCGAGGCCTACGATCCCGCCGGTCCACCCGCCGGCTGCGAGAGCATCCCTCCCCCGTTTCGAGAGCGGGCCGCCGTTGCTGGCCGACAAGAGCGCGAAGGCCAAAGCAAGGGCCCCTAGCACGACGACGGCGATTCCCAACGCAAGTATGTGCGGCACCACGATCACGTATCGAAAAAAGAAGACAGCAAGAACGAAAGTTGCGACGCAATACAACGGCCATCGCCAAAAGGCCATCATTCCTCCAGTCATCTCGGACACTCTCACTTTAAGAGCTCAGATCAGCCTACCAGCGCACCGAATAGGGAACGAGCCGGAGCTTTCGCCAACCATTCCCCGGACCGCAACAAGCCGACACTTGGGCCACACTCCCTCTCCCGGGACGAGGTGAGGGTTGGAACAATGCGGCTATCCACCCCCTTTGTTTTCGCCACGTATCCGCCGGGGCACGGCAGTGGGACAAAGATGCCCATGCGGAGGACGTGAAAAATTTAGAGCTAACGACGTCAAATGACGTAAAATGAAAGAGCCAGCCAAAACATGACCGTCGCACACGCAATATTCCAGCTGAGCTGGCACGCTTAGCTCACACTGGATTGCGGCGCTTCCGTTAGGGTGAGATATGAGCAACGAAGATCTTAGCGCCGTGGATTTCTCACGCCTGCTGTCCAAACTGCCTGAGAGGCTCCCCATATCAGACGCGTACGACGCCCGCAGGCCGGGCTCAATCGATTCGCTTTCAGAACAACATTGGTATTCGAGCCCGAAACAGTCGATGGTCAGCTGGTATGAAGATCTAGAGTCCCCGGACGGGTCCACGCGCAGAAGGCGCTCGCTCGAGGCGAAGATCGGTTGGAACCGTTCACTATCCCCTCAGGGCATGCTCTGGATCGCCGAAGCGCTCGGCGAAGAAAGCGCCATATTGAACGAGGCCGCTTCCGAGGCCGGCCATCACAAACGCCTGGCCAGCCAGTGCGCAGCCATCCGCAGGGTGATTCCTTGGGCGAGAGTCGCTGAGCTCTTGAATGCCTACCGATTGTCCACTCAAGGGAACGTGGCGAAAGGAGCCAAGAACCTGGCGAAGGGCGCGGGATCGAAACTCACCGGCTGGCTGAGCGGACGCCGCCGCGATTGCTGAACCCATTTTTCGTTGACCGCTGCGCATTGTTATATACGAAGCAAAATTATGCAATTCGGAACTTCACTCCAGAACCGGTTGCTCTCACATTTTATGGCGAAATATCAACGAATTCTCCCCACCCGAGACATGACGTGGGCAATAATACCCATGACATAATGCTTCCTTAGCGGTAACAATATTAAGGAGTGGTGTTTGCACACGCGGAGGCAAAAACGACGCCACGGAGGAGGGGACATGCAGAAGAGACTGATGAGAGCGGCCACTGCGGTGGTCTTATTAGTGGCGCTCGCGGCATGCGAATCAGGATCACCCAAAAGCAAAGCGAGTCAATCCAATACATCGGGACAGCCAACGACGGCGTCCACGGCATCGCAAACGACACAAACGGAACGGGCGTCATCAGCGCCGAACACACAGTCCGCCACACCTTCCACCGGAGGAGACAGCCCCACCAAAGACCAGGCAACCCCATCGTCCCCCGCGCCGAACGCGTCTAGCCAAGACGCCTCTTCAGATTCTCCGTCTACGTCGACGACGCTCTCGGACGACGATGATGAGACCCCAAGCACATCGCCTTCCTTGGAGCCATTGGGGACATTCAACAAAGAAGTCGAATGCAAAGCCGTCGGAAACGCCAAATCGCCCGTCGCCAAAGCTCGGCTTCATGGCAGCGGCATCCAGTTCACGGCTACTTTCATATTCGCGGAAGACAGCGACGCGTCTTCCGATTCCTTGGGCTACACCATGACGATCGAGGGGGAAAACGGTGTGAGTGGCGTCATCAAAGCCGGGTATCTCAACGGAAGGAAGGTCTTCCCCCTTGAAGATGACAGATACGTCACCACCACATCGACTTACTTATCGATTGTGCAGCCATACACTGACATCCAAGGGATCAGTCGCCCATTCAACTGGTACGCTGAAGTCAAAGATTCTGATAACACCATCGCTACGTGCGGTTCTAAAACGTCGCCCGTCTCCGTTAGCTAGCGGGTCGTTTCGCACGTTTGTCGCCAACGATTATTATCATGGTGTACCAGGAGGCGGTATTGCCGTCACATCACGCAAAAATTGGAGGAACACGCTCATGTTTACGCCAGTTGAACTGGGTCGCCGGGGCTCACGCCGCCCCAGAGAGCCTCAGCCCGCGCTTCTAGCGTGAGACGACAGTAAGCATTTCCCCTAGGCTGCGCGAATTTTCGCGAGGCGGAAGTTAGGCTGAGGTATGACAGAAGGGATGCACGGATTCAAGGACGATCAGCTGAGCGTCCTCGCGACGTGGAACCTCATTGAGCAGTTCAGCCCCGAAATCATTCCCGAACCCACCGAACGCAAACGGAGGTCGCGTCGCAGCGGCCGGCGTCGCCAGGTGGACGATTGGCGTGCCCAGCTTGTGCTCCCCGCTTCTTCCCCGATTGACGGAGCGCAAGACGAGGCCTCAGAGGACGCCGAGTATCCGATTCGCTTCCACCGTTATCAAGGGGCAGACGGCCGCCGCATCAAGGGACGCAGCGGCGCTCAAGCCCCTTTGCCCGACTATCAAGTTCTCGATTTCCGCCCGGGAATGATGCTTCCGTGGCAGACGATCGCCGACGCCGATGCATTCGAAGGGGAATGGCGCCACACCGTCTACTTGGGCTGTTTTACCGCCGAGAACATCGTCCGCGAACTGGAGTCCATCTTTATCGACGGTGTGGACAATCTTGCCGTCGCTCGGGGGATGAGCGCGTGCGCACTGGTCCAACTTGATTCGCGCGGTCGCATTCTTCCCGAGACCGCCGTACTCTCTTCCGCGGCGTGGGGCGTGGGACGGGCTCGTGACCCAGGGCCGATCGTTCCCTGGTGGTTCCTAGGTTTCGATGCCAGCTCAAAAGAGCTCGTCAACGCGATTAGAGCATTCGAGGCAAGGCGTTCACCCGACAACCACTTCTCGCCTCAGAATGCAGATTCGCTTGCTGAACTGGTCAAGATTGCCCACTCCACAGCCGGGGTGGCGCGCATTCCGTCGCTTGCCAGACCGGCCGTGCGCATCAAGAGCGTCAGGGTTCGCGAACCCGGGGCGCCGGGTGCTCACGGCCTTCCGCCCGACGTCGGGGAAACCGATAGCCTTAACAGCCCTTTTCTCGACGAAATTACGTTGGCGAGCGACCTTATTCGTCGCGACGACGCCGGAACGGCCCTCTCCAGATTTCTTGCGCCTGACAGAGCGGTTAACACCGCGCGTAGGCACGATATGCGCAAGCGAAGCGCGGCAATTGACGCTCGGCTAAGCGCCACCCGCATTCCCGCGGGAAGATGGCCGAACGACCCCGCCATCCATCTTTCGCGCAATCAGCAATTCGCCGTCAACCGAGCGATGCATGAGCTATCTGACAGGGGCGGAATTCTCGCGGTCAACGGTGCTCCTGGAACCGGAAAGTCCGCAGTTGTACGCGAAATCTTGGCCGGCAACGTCGTTGAGCGCGCTCGACGGCTGTCACGCCTACGCGATCCCAGAGACGCCTTCACGGGGCTCATCCATACGTGGGAGGACGGCGCGCAGCGGCGCGAAGTTCCCCAGCTCAAGCCCGAACTAACGGGATTCGAGACAATCGTCGTTTCTTCCGGCCCTACCGACACTCTTGCCGAAGAGTTTCTCTCGCCAAAATTCGTCTCGAATGACTGGCGTTCGGCAAACCCGTTCTTCAAGGAACTCGCCACCCACGTCAATCGCGAGCGCGGATCAACTTTCGCCCTCCCCCGCAATCACAACACCGCGTCTGGCGGCGCGTCCAAGGCAGGCGTGTCCACGATCGGCGCTAACGCTCCTTTCCCCGACTTGCCGTCCAACCGCTCGCTATTGGACTCGGCCACCTTGTCGAACGCCGATTTTACGCTGTCCTCCGGCCCGTCGAGCAGTACGACGTCCAGCTCTTCTAACAATCTGAGGTCAAGCAATCTTCCGTTCGGGCCATCCAGCGATACCATTCGTCCATTTGAATCGATCGACATCGCCTCTTTTACATCGAAAGTCTTCGCCTCAAAAGTAGGACCAGACGATGCCTCCCTGGTGAGCAGCGCAAAGCTCACAGGAAGGAAAGAAGAGGCATTCCATGTAGGAAAAGAAGACGCCTTCCACGTTGGAAAAGCCAGTTCCACGCTTTCCAAGGATTCGGCTTTCTCACGGACGGGCGCGAATCCCGCTTTGTCTCTCGCCCCTGCCTCCACGGCGTCCATGGGTTCAATGCCGTCGACGAATTCCACATTGCCGGCGAGGGGAGCGTCAACAGAGCAGGGCCCGGCGGAGTCAGTGCCGACCGCATCGACAGAACAAGGTTCAACGGGAACGACACCCGCGGAACTTGACGTCCCATCGGAGGACGACTCTCAGTCCGATTCGGCTTTGCCGGATTCGGCCACTTCCGTTCAGTCGCCCGCCACGGAATCAGCTCCTTCGGCCAGCGACGCACCGGCGGACGATTTGTCAGAAGACCCGATTCAAGCGGAAGACTCGGTTGCCGCGCAGCAAGATTTCGCCTCGCCGGAGGAATCGGTTGCTGGATCGGAGGAATCGGTTGCCGAATCGGAGGAATCGGTTGCCGAATCAGAGACTTCCGCTCCGTCGGAAGAATCAGTTTCACCGCATGGTTCGTCTGGAGAAAGCGATTCGGCGACGTCCGGAGACTCAGCGGACATCAAAAACCCGGATCTCGACGTGCTCTCGGCTCCGCCGGCAGATTCGGCATTTTCAGCCAATTCGGCCGATCTCGCATCTTCCTCAGAGTCACCCGATACTGCACCGGTCGACCAGTCGCTCGAGGCAGTCCCAACCGATCTGTCACTTGAGACTGATGCATCGCCAGAAGATTCCGACACCCGGGCAGAATATCCTGGCACGGCATCGGCTGAATCTTCTGCCACATCCCCGGCGGGCTCAGCCGCGTCACCAATATCTTCTTCGTCGGCTGCGTCCCCGGACACTGCTTCTTTCGATGGCGCTCAGGAGTCGCGGGATCCCGACGTTTCCATCGCCTCCCTGCTTTCAGCAGATTTCGCGCCCGTGCTGAATCCCCAACCGTTGCCCGATTCTCAGCCTTTGCCCGCAGCATCGCAAACATTTGGGGCCCCGGCGGTTTCGGGAGCGTGGGCAATGGTTGCCGCTCAGCTCGACAATCGTGCCCAGCAGCGTGCTTTTCGGCGCGACTACTGGGTTGCCGACCGGTCTGCGGGAATATCTGGGAGGAATGCGATCC
>CAUSGP010000013.1:0-17011 GCA_963531075.1 uncultured Actinomycetaceae bacterium
GACGTCGGCGTCGAGAAGGCCGACACAGAGGGCTGGTGCACGATCGTCGGCCACAGGCAAGCGGGAATGGTTCTCAAAGTCAAAGCAAGCGGCGGTTCGAGAACCCGAGCTTCGGGTGGATCTGCTTCCGTCTCGTCCGGCTCGGGCCACTCCCATTCGGGACACGACAGTTCACGTCATGTCGGAACGGGAGAGGAGATTCTTCCTACTACTGCAGAGCTGTCCGCGAAGCCCGGAAGAGACTTCACCCCGAGAGATCCGGAGCTTCGACCGGCGGGAAACGAAAAGGTCCATAACATCACTTTCGAGGCTCGGGAAGTGGTCAAGGAGGTCGCTCCGGGGCGACAGCAGAAGGTGTGGACGTTCAACGGGAGCTCACCCGGTCCAATTTTGCGCGGCAAGATTGGGGACACTTTCAACATCACCCTGGTCAATAAAGGGACGATGGGACATTCGATAGATTTTCATGCCGGTGACGTTTCGCCGGATTCACGGATGAAAACAATCGCACCGGGCAAAAGGCTCGTCTACAGTTTCACGGCCAAGCGTTCAGGGATCTGGCTCAACCATTGCAGTACGGCGCCGCTTTCGGCCCACATAGCCAGCGGCATGCACGGGGCCGTCATCATCGACCCGGAGGACACGAATCCGGTCGATCACGAGTACGTTTTCGTTCAGAGTGAGCAGTACTGGGCGAGCAACAAGGCTGACGCCGCAAACGGCGACGCCATCGTGAAAGTCACGCCCAGCGTCGTGGCCTTCAACGGGTATCCCTTCCAGTACGTTCACCGTCCCATCAAGGTACGCACAGGTGAGCGGATCCGTCTATGGGTAATTTCTGCGGGGCCCAATCTCGATCTGCCCTTCCACGTCGTCGGCACTCAACTGGATACCGTGTGGTACGAGGGCAGATACACGATTCGCAGAGGCTGTGAAGGGTCGGGTCTCAGCCAGAGCTCCTGCAGTCCTTTTGCTCCGGGAAAAAACAGCGTCGGCACGTCCGGCGCACAGGGCTTAGGCGTTTCCGTTGCCCAGGGAGGGTTCGTTGAGTTCGTCGCGCCCGAAGCCGGAACCTATACGGCGCTCAACCATGCCATGACATACGCTGAAAGAGGCGCGTCGGCGAAGATCGTAGTTGAGGACTGACAGCGCAACGTCGATCGTTTTATTGAGGGGGTGCGGGGAACCCGCCCCACACCCCCTCAATCGTTTTGATTGGCGAAGCCAAAGCTATCTATGAGCTGGATCTTAGAAGGCCGGCGCCGCCGCGCCGTCCGGCCACGTCTTCTTGATGTAGTTGGAGACTTCCTTCGAATGAAACAGCTTGTCGAGTTTCTTGACGGCCTCGATTGTTTTCGAGTTGGCCTTCGAATTCCACACAAGGATATTTGCATAGGGGTTGTCCTTGCCGGACTCGAGATATAGCGCGTCTTTCGACGGCTTGAGGTGGTTTTTCAAGGCGTAGTTGCCATTGATAATGGCAATGTCGACGTCCGGCAAGGCGGAGGGAATCGAAGGCGCTGTGTAAGGTTTGAGCTGAATGTGCTTTGGATTCGATTCGACGTCGTAGATCGTTGGCGAATCCTTCTTCTTGAGCGTGATGATCTTGTTCTTCACGAGCAGCTGGAGTGCACGAGCCTGGTTGGATGGATCGTCATTGATGGCGACGACCGCATTGTTGGGAAGATCTTTGAGATCCTTGATCTTCTTCGAGTAGATGCCTAAAGGTTCGATGTAATCCCCTTGCCATGCTCGAAAGAGTAGCCGTTCTTCTTCGAGGCATCCTCTAGATAGGGAATGTGCTGGAAAAAGTTGGCGTCGATCTCGCCTTCGTCGAGAGCGGAGTTGGGCTGAATGTAGTCTTGATACTGCTTGATCTCGACCTTGAGGCCGGCCTTCTTAGCCAGATTGTCTTGAACGTAGTTGAGAATCTGGGCATGGGGAACAGGGGAGGCTCCCACGGTGATGGTGACGGTGCCGTCGGAGTTCTTCACCGGCGCCTTGAATGTCGCTTTGTCATCTGATCCGCAAGCCGATAGCGCGAGTAACGATGCGGCTGCGAGCGCGACGAAAGACTTGAAACGAGTCATGATTTTCCTTAGGACTGGGCGGGCCGTGGCGCGGAAAATGGAGTGGGCGTGCGCGCAGGTGGTTGGAATGCCACTGGCCCGGTTGCGGTGCGAGGGTTGCTTCCCCGGCTGGCTTCCCCTCAGCGGTGATCGGCCAGCCGGCTGAGCATGTCGCCCACCCACTGGATGACCTGGACGATAAGGACGATGACGACGATGATGACGGTCATCGCATCCCACTGGTGCTGGTAATAGCCGTAATTTTGCGCCAGCGCTCCAAGGCCGCCGCCGCCCACGATTCCTGCCATCGCCGAGTAGCCGACGAGGGTGATGGCCAAGATGGTGATGGATTGGATGAGGGCCTGGATAGCTTCGCGGACGAGGACGCCCCAAAGAATCCATGTTCTGGAAGCGCCCATCATCTGCGCGGCCTCGACCTTGCCGCGCTCGACCCCCGAAAGATTCGACTCGACGAGGCGCGCGAAATAGGGGATCGCGCCCACCGTGAGCGGGACCGCCGTTCCCTGCCATCCGGATGCATTGCCGATGAGAGCCCTGGTCGGAACGATGAGCAGGAACATCACGATGACCATGGGAATCGAACGAGTCGCGTTGACGATGAAACCCAGGGCCGCGGCGAAGAACTTGCTGGCGCTGTCGGTGTTTTCCTTGAGGGTGATCAGGACGATTCCCAGAATGCCGCCGAAGACCACGGAAAGGAGGGTGGAGACCCCGACCATCAAAAGCGTGTCGATCGTCGACTGGAAAAGCTCCTGCTTGATCGCCGGATTGTCGAACCACGTGCCGTCGTTCATGCGCGCACCTCCGTTGCGACGTCTATGTCGGCGAATGCGGAACGGACGCGGGCGATGTCGCCCGCGTCGACCGTGAAGGCCAAACGGGCGACCTGCGTAGAGCCGATCGTTTCAAAGGTCCCGGCGCCGATGTCCGCGCCGAGTTCGCGGGCCGCGTCGAGAACGCGGGCGCCGGTGGGCTCTCCGGGCCGGGAAGTGAAAGCCACATCGACGATGGTGCGTCCGTGGGCGTCCTCGGGTGCCAGCGGCGGGGGCGGAACGATTTGCCGCGACAGGGGCGACTCGACATCGGCGACGACGTCTTCCACTCGTCCGCTCGCCGCAATCCGGCCGGAGTCGAGAAGGGTGACGGAATCGCAGATCTGACGTACCACGGACATCTCGTGGGTGATGATGATGACGGTCACGCCGTACCTGTCGCGAACCGATTTGAGGAGGCCGAGGATCTGCTCGGTCGTCTCCGTGTCCAAGGCGGACGTCGGTTCGTCGCACAGGAGAACCGAGGGGTTGTCTGCGAGCGCTCTGGCGATTCCGACGCGCTGGCGCTGGCCGCCTGACAGTTCGGACGGGTAGGAGGTTCCGCGGTCTGAAAGGCCGACGAGGTCGAGTAGCTCGTTGACACGCTCGACCCTCCTGGACAACGGAATGCCCGCCAGACGGAGAGGGATGGCGATATTCTCCCGCGCGGTTCTGGCGTCAAGGAGGTTGGCGCCTTGGAAAACCATGCCGATCGTTCGGCGGGCCTCGCGCAGCTGGCCCGAGGAAACCGAGGCGAGGTTAATCCCGCCGACGCGGATGACGCCCCTCGTCGGCCGCTCCAAGGCCGTCAGGCAGCGAATGAGCGTCGACTTTCCAGCTCCGGATTCGCCAACAATGCCGTGGATGTCTCCCGCGGGAACCGTGAGGTTGATGTTGTCCAAGGCGACAACCGGCTTTTGCCCGCGCCGTGGATAGACCTTGGTCACGCCGCTCAGCGTTATCATGATTCCTCCATCGGTCGTGGCTGAAGCACCCGGCCTCCCGGGTTGCTGCAACGTCGTCGAGCCACGTCTCTCGGCTGCTCTAGATGAACTTGGAAGTAAGATATATGCACTGCACGGCGGTGTGCAAGCAAGTCGACCCGAGTGGCGAGTCCGGCTGATGGACAATCTGCGGAATGCTCCGCACAAGGGGGAGAAAGAGCACTGCGAGAGGGAGAAAAAGTGTCGGATCCCACCGTGATGCTGGTGTTATGAAAAAGAAGCGATTCCACGGATGCGGTGACGAGCAGACCGATGCCCTCGAATTTCTTATCGACGCCTTGACCGACCTAGACGAACCGGAGGCTTGGGTCGATTGTGCATTCGTTGATTTCGACATCTCCTGGTGGTCGGGGTGATTGAGTGTGCGGCAGTCGCTTTGCGCTCTAGATGATGGAGCAGCCCGGTGGTCGATCTGCTTTAAAGAGGCTGGCCAGCGACCTCAGCTGGCCAGCTGTCGATCGCGAATAGCGAGATAGAGATCGAGTGTTGAGATAGAGCTTGTCCAGAGGGATCGTGTTTATCGATCGTTGAGACGAAACTTGTTCAGGGGAGCGGATCAGTTCGGTGAGACTGAGACGGCCGTCGCGACCGATAGAGAGATGTCCGCATCGATCTGCGCAGTAGATATGCGCATGAGTCCGAGACCGCGTCTGATGTCGGTCACCTCTACCGCGGCCCCTGGAATCAGTCCGATGTCGGCGAGCTCCTTGAGCACCGCGGAATCGGCGTCATCGACCCGATGCACGATGCCGGTTGTGCCCGCCTCCAAAGAGGCCAGGGGAACCGCATTCTCGATCTTGGGGAGGGACCCGTCAGCGCGAGGAATGAGGTCCCCGTGAGGATCCTGGCGCGGATAGCCCAACGCGGCGTCAAGCCTATCGACGAAAGTCGCCGAGACGGCGTGCTCCAGATGCTCGGCCTCGTCGTGAACTTCATCCCACGAATAGCCGAACATTGTCACCAATGCCGTCTCGATGAGACGGTGAATTCGCACCATTCGGGCGGCTTCGGCTCTGCCCGCCTCGGTCAGCGAGATGTTTCCATAGCGGGCATGGCGGACCAGTCCCATCGACACCAAGCGTTGGACTCCCTCTGAAATGGTTGAGGGGGAGAGTTTGAGAGTGCGCGAAAGATCTCCCGGTGTGACAGGGCTTTCCTGCCATTCCCCGAGCTTCCATATCGCGCGGAGATAATCCTCGTGCGAAGCTGACAGAGCCATCAATCGATCGCCGCCGACGCGGCGACATGAAGAGCTTTCGAGAAGTTAGTCTCCCTCTCCTCGGCGGTCATATCGCGACTCGAATCGAATAGATGATCGGATACCGTCAAGACGGCAAGTGCTTCTTTGCCCAGCTCCGCGGCGATCGCGTAGAGGCCGGCAGCCTCCATTTCGACGCCCAGCGTGCCGACCTCGGCAAGGCGTTTCGTCTGCTCGGTGGGATTGCCGTAGAACCGGTCGCGCGAGACGACCGTCCCCACCTTGACCCGTGGATCGTCGCCAGCGGCGTCGACGGCTGCTCGCAAGAGGTTCCAGGAGGCAGTCGCGGAAAAGCGGATGCCCGGCACCACGCCGTCCACGATAGAGGAGTCGGTGTGCGCGCCGATGGCGATCACGACGTCGCCGGGATTGGCGTCATCCGCGAGCCCTCCCATGGTTCCCACCCTGATGATCCGCTCGACATCGTAAAAGGAGAAAAGCTCGGTGGCGTATATCGCCAGCGACGGCTGGCCCATTCCTGACGCCATGACCGACAGTGGCTTTCCGCGATAGAGCCCCGTGTATCCGCCAATTCCACGAACGTCTGTGACTTTGCGAACGTCGGATAGCAGGGCGTCGGCCATGCGTTCGGCTCTCTTGGGATCGCCGGGCATAAGGACTGCTGGAGCGAAGTCGCCCCTTTCGGCGGTTATGTGAGGTGTGGCCATGTTTGCCTTTCACGAATTCGAGATGGGAGTCCCGCTGCGGGGAGTGATAGACTCCACCGGTACGGTCAATGCGGCGTTTTGCTTGGCATCTAGGTCACTATATCCCTAGTGAGGCCAGATCCCTAGTAGGGTGAGGACTACTCACCTTTTCTCGGTTGGGAGTGGCGTTGCGGACTGACGTCGACGAAAATTGTCGATGGCTGGATTCGTCAGTCGGCCATCGATGTCCAAGGAAAGGTATGAACATGACTGTCCCGAACAACCCCGGTCAGGGAGGCTATCAGCAACCTGGTCAAGGCGGTTATCAACAGCCCGGCCAGCAGGGGTGGGCTCCGTCAGCATATTCGGCAGCTCCTGCTCCGGGACAGGACGCCTACGGCCAAAATCCGCCGCAGGGTTACACGCAGCCAGGAGTAGACGCCTACGGCTACGGCCAGCAAGCTTTCCCGCAGCCAAAGCAAGGCGGCGGTTTCGGCACCGCTTTTTCGACGAACTTCCAAAACAAGGGCGGAGCCGGCCTTGCGAAGATCGCTCAGCTAACCTCAATCGTCACCGGAGCGGCACTCGCACTTTACGGCATTCTGAACTTCATCTACATAGTTACAAGTGAAGTGTGGTCCCAGGAATCGATGAGCGTCGTTTCCGCTTTGTCTCTAGCGGCGGCCTGCGTGGCTTTCGGCCTGTTCCTCCCCGCCTTTAGCCGCGCCGTCCTTGAGCACGTCGTCCACGACAAGGAGTAGAGGATCCACCGGATGGATTCCACGCTCCGCAAGGACTATCGGCTCATAGCCTTTGACCTGGACGATACCCTCGCCCCCTCGAAGTCACCCCTACCTGATCGGATGGCCGCCGCGCTGCGCCGGCTTCTCGACCTGGTTGACGTTTGCGTGATTTCGGGGGGGCAGTTCGGCCAGTTCTCCTCCCAGCTACTAGATAATCTAGGGGCGTCCGCCGAGCAGCTGGGCAGGCTGCATCTCATGCCCACCTGCGGCACCCGCTACATGCGTTGCATTGACGGGCAGTGGGATGAAATCTACGCCAGGAACCTCACAGCCCGGGAACGTCACCAGGTGATGGACGTCCTCGAATCCCAGGCACGTAAGCTTGACCTGTGGCGCGAGGATACGTGGGGCCCCGTTCTTGAGGACCGCGGATCTCAGATCACCTTCTCCGCGCTCGGCCAGGACGCGCCGCTTAAGGAGAAGAGAGCGTGGGACCCCGATGGCAGGAAAAAGGAAGCCTTGCGAGCCGCCAGCGCAGCGCTGCTTCCCGAGCTCGAAGTGCGCTCGGGAGGCTCGACGTCGGTCGACGTCACCAGAAAGGGCGTGGACAAGGCCTACGGAATAGGCGAACTTTCGTCTCAAACCGGAATCGCGATATCTGACATGCTTTTCGTCGGCGACCGTCTTGACGAGGGAGGAAACGATTATCCCGTGCTGCGTTTGGGAATCGATGCGCATTCGGTGGGCGATTGGCAAGATACGGCCCGGTTTGTCGAAGAATACGCAACGGCGCACGCATTGGATGAAGCGAAGGTGAATGCAAGGGCAGTTAAGCCTTAATCCGATGCGTGTAGCCTGAGGCAGCAGAGCCTTGAAGCAAAATGACGGAGGAGTCCATGGCCGATATCGACATTGACAGCCTGAGCGACGACGAAGTCGAAGCCTACATCGCCGAGACTGAGTCGAAGAAGTGGAAAGCCTCGGAGCGAGAGCTCACGGGAGGAGCGTCCTTCGAGCTTTCGATCGTCATGCTTGTGACCGGGCTCGCGGGTATGTGGGCATCCTTCAGCCTTGTAACCGCTGAGCGTGCCATGCTGCAGAATCCCAAAGCGGAACTGTCGTGTGATCTCAACCCGCTCATCGGTTGCTCAAGCTTTCTCAACTCAGACTACAACACCCTCTTCTTCGGCGTTCCCAACGCACTTTTCGGGCTCATGTTCTTTAGCGGAATCGTCGCCCTTGGCTTCGCGCTCCTCGGCGGCGCACGCCTGCCTTCCTGGATGTGGCGTCTGCTGAGCGTCGGAATGGGGGCGGCAGCCGCATGGATACTCTGGTTCCAGTACACGTCGATCTTTGTCGAGCGGACCTTGTGCCCGTACTGCATCGTTACGTGGGTCGCCACAATCCCCTTGATTGTGCACATTCTGGCCCGCAGCTTCGGCGCTGGCCACCTGCCTGCAACAGACAGCGTCCGTCAAGCCCTCGTCAAAGGTAGATGGTGGCTTGTCGCGGTCGTTTATCTTGTCATTGCGCTGGTGGCGATCGTCGCCCTGTGGGACAAATGGGAATACGTTTTCTAGTCGTTCTAATCGGATTTTGAATGGACGGCAGACTTGCGGAGGGCGCGCAGTGCCACGCGCCCTCTTCTCTCACCCGAACCAGAGAGGTTTCACCGCGTGCAGGTCTTCCGGAACGAAGGATTCCCACGATTCTTTGAGAGTCTCGCGCAGGCGGATCATTGCCGCATCGAGCTGCTCCTCCGGAAGTCCGGCTCTTGCGTTTTCGAAACGGATATCCTCTTCGCTGGAGGCTGGGATGACGTGGATGTGCACATGAGGCACCTCGAGGCCCGCGATGACCGTCATCGAGCGGGGAACCCCAAATGCCTCGATCTGAGCCTTTCCGATGCGTTGAGCAACGACGCTCAGGTGAGCGAAGGTTTCTTCGTCGAGATCGGTGAAGCGCGAAACCTCCTTGCGGGGTATGACGAGGACGTGGCCATCCGTGATGGGCTCGTGGGTGCCGATGGCGATGCAGACGTCGTCGGCCCATACGAAACGCCCGGGAATATCGCCTTCGAAGATCTTCGTGAATACACTCATGGCTCGATTCTACGGCGCGCTGAGCTTTCCGACAGCGTATGAGAACCCGTTTACGGCAGCAGCAGTCACTGCGGTGCTCGAAGCCGAGGGCCACAGTGGACACGGTGTGGCTCGTTCGCGGGCTTGAGCTAACCTTGGCATAACAAAAGAACGAAAGGCAGACCGATGAGCGGAGAGGAAACGGCGGCGACCGCGCCGTACCGGTACACGGCGGAGCTGGCCAACGCCATTGAGAAGCGTTGGCAGGAACGCTGGGAAGAGCTCGGCACGTTCTACACCCCGAACCCGGTGGGCGATCTCGCGGCGGACGACGGTGCGAGAGCAACGGAGGCTGAGAAAATCTACATTCTCGACATGTTCTCCTATCCGTCGGGCAAGGGCCTTCACGTAGGCCATCCGCTCGGTTATATAGCGACGGACACGATCGCACGGTATCAGCGGATGCTCGGGAAAAACGTTCTTTACACGATGGGATTCGACGCTTTCGGTTTGCCAGCCGAGCAGTACGCCGTGCAAACGGGCCAGCATCCGCGGGTCACCACGGAACAGAACATCGCAAATATGCGCCGCCAGCTCAAACGAATCGGCTTCTCCCACGATTCTCGCAGAACGTTCGCGACCACCGACGTCGACTATGTTCGGTGGACGCAGTGGATCTTCTTGCAGATATATAACTCTTGGTACGATCCTGAAGCGCCTTCCCGCGAAGGCAGAGGCAAAGGTTCGGCTCGCCCGATCAGTGAGCTCCGCGAGGAATTCGACGCCGGGAAAAGAACTCTCAACGACGGACGCGAGTGGTCTGAGCTCAGCGAAGGGGAAAAAGGCGAGGTCCTCGACTCTTACCGGTTGGCCTACATCAGCGAGGCTCCAGTCAATTGGTGCCCCGGTTTGGGAACGGTTCTGGCCAACGAAGAAGTCACGGCCGACGGACGTTCTGAGCGCGGGAACTTCCCTGTTTTCAAAAGGAATCTGCGGCAGTGGATGATGCGCATCACCGCTTATGCCGATAGATTGGCCGACGATCTCGACACCATCGATTGGCCCGAGAAGGTCCGCCTCATGCAACGCCACTGGATCGGCCGTTCGGAGGGCGCGAGCATTGAATTTGACGTCCCCGCCGTCGGAAAGAAGCTCGAGGTCTACACGACTCGACCCGACACGCTTTTCGGGGCCACTTTTATGGTCGTCGCTCCCGAGCATCCGATTCTCGGCGGTCGGACGCCCGGAAGCGACGGTGATCGGTCTCAGCTGAACGTCCCTGCGTCGTGGCCTGAAGGAACGAAGGATGCCTGGACGGACGGCGCGGCGACCCCGGCAGAAGCAGTCGCGAAGTATCGCGCTGCTGCGGCGGCAAAGAGCGATATCGAAAGATCCGACGAGGAACGCACGAAGACGGGCGTGTTTACGGGATTGTTCGGGGTTAATCCAGCCAATGGCAAAGAGATTCCGATCTTCGTTGCGGACTATGTGCTCATGGGATATGGAACTGGTGCGGTTATGGCGGTTCCTGCTCACGATTCGCGCGATTGGGAGTTCTCCCGCGCCTACGGCCTCGACGTTGTCAGGACGATCGGTCCGGCCGATGACCCTTACGGGCCCAATCTCGATGAGGCCGCGTACGAAGACGAAGGCATCGCCGTCGATTCCTCCAACGGGTCGATAAACCTGAACGGTAAGTCTAAAGACGAGGCGAAGGCAGCCATGACGGAATGGCTCGAATCGGTCGGCGCCGGGCGGGCGACGATCACCCATCGTCTGCGAGACTGGTTGTTTTCTCGTCAACGCTACTGGGGCGAACCGTTCCCGATCGTTTGGGATGAGGAGGGGCGCCCGCACGCGCTTCCCGCAGATCAGCTTCCCGTGGAGCTGCCGGAGATCAGCGACTACTCGCCGCGTACTTTCGATCCCGACGACGCCGATTCCTCGCCCGAGCCGCCCCTGGGCCGCGCCCGGGACTGGCTGGAGGTTGAGCTCGATTTGGGCGACGGGGTCAAACGGTACCGGCGAGAGACGAATACTATGCCGCAGTGGGCTGGGTCGTGCTGGTACGAACTGCGTTATATCGATCCTCACAATGAAGCCGAATTCGTCGATCCGACAAACGAGGCCTACTGGATGGGGCCCCGCCCGGAGGCCGGAAACCTCACGGGCGGCACTGATCTGTACGTCGGGGGAGTCGAGCACGCCGTTCTCCACCTCCTCTATGCTCGTTTCTGGCACAAGGTCCTATTCGACCTGGGGTATGTCAGCTCCTCCGAGCCTTTCCACAAGCTCTTCAACCAGGGCTATGTGCAGGCGTACGCTTACACTGATGCGCGCGGGCAATACGTCCCGGCCGAAGAAGTGGTGGAAGCCGGAACGGACGACGGCGGCAAACAGCTCTACACATGGAAGGGACAACCTGTCTCTCGCGAGTACGGGAAGATGGGCAAGTCGTTGAAGAACATCGTCACACCCGATGAAATCTGTGACGATTACGGCGCCGACACTTTCCGCCTCTACGAAATGTCGATGGGACCGCTAGACATGTCGCGTCCGTGGGAGACGAGGGCTGTTGTCGGGTCGCAGCGCTTCCTCCAACGGCTGTGGCGCAACGTCGTCGACGAGCAAACCGGCGAGGTGACCGTGGCCGACGTTCCCGTCGAAGGCGAGACTGCCAAACTGCTTGCCCGCACGATCGCTGATGTCCGCAGCGATTACGATGGCATGCGGATCAACACGGCCATTGCGAAGATGATCGTGCTGAATAATCATCTGACCTCGCTGTCGCCGGTTCCCAGAGAGGCGGCAGAAAGCCTTATTCTCATGGTTGCTCCGGTCGCTCCTCACATCGCGGAGGAACTCTGGGGTAAGCTCGGTCATGAGTCCTCGCTCGTCAACGCTCCATTCCCCACGGTGATTGACGAGTCGCTTCTCGTAGACGAGAACGTGACATGCGTGGTTCAAGTGAAAGGAAAAGTCCGCGATCGCCTGGAGGTGCCGGCGGATATATCCGAAGACGAGCTGACCGAGCGCGCTTTGGCCTCGGAGCGAATAGCGAAGTTCCTTGACGGTGAGCCTCGCAAGGTGGTTGTGCGAGCGCCCGGGCTCGTCAATATCGTCCCCTAAGGAAGAACTATGACCAAAAACGTTCCCGCGGTTTCCCAGCACGAGTTCGACGGTTTGCCGGCTTGGAAGCTAACCTCGCCGACGGGCGCCAGCGCGCTGGTCAGCGAGCGCGGGGCAACGCTCGTATCGTGGCAGCCCAGGCCGGGGATTGAGGTCATTGATGGGTACGAATCCGCCGAAGAACTGACAGCCCAGGTGGGCCATCGGAGTCTTGTCATGCTTCCCTGGTGCGGAAGGATCGCGAAGGGAACGTATTCCTTTGGCGGCAAGCGATACGAGCTGCCTGGAGGGGCGGAGCTTGCCGGCCTCGGAGGGCGCACGGGAAGCGTAGATTTCCGCAGGGTTGGCACAGGCACGGCCCTCGTGCTGCGCGGGCGCATACCGGCTGATTCCGGTTATCCGTGGAGCATCGAGGCGACCGTCGTCTTTGCTCTCGATGCGGGAATCGACGGTGAGGAGCACCTGTCAGTGTCGATAAGCGCTGAGAATACGTCCAGGATGTCTGCTCCGGTGTCTCTGGGCTGGCATCCTTACGTCAAGGTGCCAGGCGTGTGCGGAATCTCCAATCTTTCCCTCACGGTTCCTGCCCGAACGAAGGTTCTCACCGATGCACGCATCATTCCTCTACCAGGCGATTCAGCCTTCGCAGGGGTAGCGGCGCCCGTCCGTTTCGACTATCTAGGGACGACGAAGATCGATCAGTCTTTTACGAATCTCGTTCCCGAGTCCGACGGCGTGGTGTGTACGGAACTGAAAGATCCGGTGCGTGCAACGAGGGTGCGTATGACTCAAGAGCCCAGCGAGGCTCCCGTCACCCATGTTTTCACGGGTGACGGGCTTCCTCGTGGCGCGCGCCAATCCATAGCTCTCGAACCGTGTTCTGCGCTTTCAGACGCCTTTCGGCGCGCCGATTCGGCGGTGCGTTTGCCACTCGAGCCCGGCGAGAAGCGAACCATGACGGCGACGTTGACCTACATTGCAGGATAACGCGTTCGGTAAACGGCTTCCGGCAGTGCATGCTGCATGCCGGGGCGCATATTGCCGGTGAAGAGCCCACTGCCGACGGGCGAAAGCCTGCTGCTATCTAGTGGAACTTGAGGTCTACCGGCGGCGTGAGCCGAAGAGGGTGCGAGTGATGCTCGAGCCCAAAGTTCGTCCTATTGAGCGAACGACTGAATCGATAGCAGCCTCTTTGCGCTTCTCTTGGCGTTCGGCACGGCGCTCTTCGGCTTTCCGCTGACGCTCGGCCTCTTTGGCCGCCTCGCGTTCTTCGCGCTCCGCTGCCTTGGCCGCGGCCTTCGCTTCGGCTTCGAGCTCTTTCAGGCGCCGTTTTTCGGCTTCGGCCGCAGCTTTTTCGGCTTCTTTTGCCGCTTTAGCCTCCTCTTTGGCGGTTTCTGCAGCGGCTTTCTCCGATTCGACTCGCGCGGCCAGAAGTTCGAATGCGCTTTCCGGATCGACGGGATCCTTATATTTGTCCATGAAGGGGGAGGACGCAAGGCACGCCGATACTGCAGCAGGTGACGAAGGTCCCATGACAGCGGCGGGAGCCCACAGGCGTGTGGGGGCCACCGGCGTCGGACGACCTTTGGGATCCAAGACGGTGACGATGGCCTCGCCGGTGCCAAGTCCGGGAAGCACTTCCAACAGATCGAGCGGTGAGGAAGGGAAGGTGTCGACGGTGGCTTTGAGGGCCTTTTGGTCGTTGGGAGTGTGCGCGCGCAAGGCGTGCTGGATGCGTGAGCCGAGTTGAGCCAGCACGTCGTCGGGAACGTCTTTCGGCGACTGGGTCACGAAGAAGATTCCCACTCCCTTGGAGCGAATGAGCCGGACCGTTTGAACCACCTGGTTGAGGAATTCTTTGCTGGCGTCGGAGAACAGAAGGTGTGCCTCGTCAAAGAAGAAGACGAGCTTGGGTTTGTCGGCGTCGCCCACCTCGGGTAAATCCTGGAAGAGCGAGGCCAGAAGCCACATGACGAAGGTTGAGAAAAGCGCGGGTTGGGAGCGAACGTCGGGAAGTTCGAGGCAGGAGATGATGCCTCTGCCGTCCTCGGCTGTCCGCAGGAATTCCTCGGTTTCGAAGGCTGGCTCGCCGAAAAAGGCATCTGCGCCCTGGGATTGAAGCGCCGAAATCTCGCGCAGGATGACCCCCGCTGTAGCTGGGGAAACCCCGCCGATGTCGGCCAGTTCGCTCTTTCCTTCCTCGGATGTGAGGTAGGCAACCGTGGCGCGCAAGTCCGTCAAATCGATGAGCGCGAGGCCCTGTGAGTCCGCCCATGAGAAGATCAGAGAAAGCGCGGATTCCTGGGTTTCGTTCAAACCGAGGACTTTTGCCATGAGGATGGGGCCGAAGTCAGTGACGCTTGTGCGGACGGGCACGCCGTCCCCCGAACCTCCGAGTGAGAAGAGCTCGACGGGGAAAGCCGCTGGCTGCCACGCTTGGCCCAGTGCAGCCACACGTGCTGACAGTTTTTCCGAAGCCTGGCCGGCTTCAAGCAACCCCGTTAGATCTCCCTTGATAGCGGTGAGGAAAACAGGAATTCCCGCGGCTGATAGGCCCTCTGCGAGGAGTTGGAGCGTGCGCGTTTTGCCTGTTCCGGTAGCGCCTGCGACGAGGCCGTGGCGATTGAACATGCCCAGTGGCATCCGCACGAGAGAACGCGGTTCGGGCTCGCCCGCTTCGAGAAAGGTGCCGAGGGTAAGGGCGGGCGTGTCGAATGCGTAGGCCTGGTCAATAGTCGCGGCGTATTCGCTCAAATCTTGAGGATGTGCATCGGGTTGTTCCGCGACGTCAGATGGCGTTTTCTCGGGCGGCGGTTCGGTTTCGGCTTGCGGCCTGGATTGGCTTTCTTCATTCTGCGCCGGCAGGGCTGCTTCCGGGGATACCGCATCGGTTTGGGGTGAAACTGATTCACCCGAGGAAGCGGCCAACGCCGCATCGAGTTCAGCCTGTGCGGCCTCCGCTTTCGCCTGTGCCGCCTCCGCGGCGGCTTTGGCGGCTTGTGCGCGTAGCTTTGCGAGTTCAGCGTCCGAAGTGCTCATGTGGAGAGTCTAACCGGGATGTACTCCAGATGGCGGTTGCCATGCACAACCTGCATCGGGTGTGTATCTGACCGTCAATGGCACACAGATCGTCAAATGTCACACCGATCCACAGTATTTATTTCCTTACGTGCCATGTGCGATCTTCGCGGTGAAGACTCCAACCATGAACACTCCACCACCACGAATTCCAATCATCGGGCGTCAAAAGGAAAAATCATGGAATGTCAAACTCGCCCCAGACGATGAAAGTGCTCTGCGCCGTCTGCAAACCCAGGACGCCACGCACGGGAACGGCATCTCTACAGACTGCGACGAGGGTGTCGCGGGGCATGTGAATGCCTCGGAAACTAGCACATCGTGGTCAGTTGACGACGAAAGGGAAGAAGAGGAAGGAAACGATGGGGGCCAGCTGCGCGACGTCCGAGGCGACCCGATGGACGGACGGCCAGGCTCCCCTAAGGCCGGGGCGCAGGAGCCCGCAAGACGATCGTTTGCCAGCCTCGCTTTGGCCTCGGGAACAGGCGAGGACGTCGCTGCGCTCATGAGCGGGGCCCAGAAGCGAAGATGGCGGCTAGACCGCACGAATGCCAAAGCGATTCTCATCGCCGTGGCCGTGTGCGTTCTAGCGGCGTGGGCATGGCTGGCATTGATCGGCTCCGAAGGCGATGAAAAGCAAGACAAACTGATCGAAGAACGAGGCGCTTCCTCAATTTCCGGTTCCCGCGAACGCGGCAAAGCCGACCGGGGTAAAACGAATGACTCTGGAAAGAAAGGCTCAGCCGGTGCAAGAGGAGAGGGCGGGGCAACCACAACCTCAACCACCGCCTCTTCAATCGTCGTCTACGTCAGCGGTGCGGTCAAGACTCCTGGCGTTTATACGCTCGCCGGAGGATCCCGCGTCGACGACGCCGTCCGTGCAGCTGGTGGAATGACCGATCGCGCCGAATCCACCGGAACGAATCTTGCCGCTCTCGTCAACGACGGGGAACACGTTCATGTCTTAGCAGTTGGCGAACCACCGAGCGCTCCGGAGGCGTCAAATGCGACGTCCGTCCCGTCCAGCGGCGGAAAAGGCGGCGGCAAAAAGCGTGGTGGCGCGAAGACGACCGTCAACATCAACACTGCAACAGCTGAACAGCTCCAGAGCCTTCCGGGAGTGGGCCCTGCCACTTCGAAGGCCATCATCGCCTGGCGTGACGAAAACGGCCGTTTTACAAGCGTCGACGATCTGCTCAACGTTTCAGGAATAGGCAAAGCGACCCTTGCCAAGCTCCGTGATCATGTATCCGTCTAGGCGTCGCCAGTATGTCGAATGATCGTGGAAATGGCGAACGAGCCATTTCACAGGACCTGCGATTATTGCCGTTGGCCCTCTCAGGATTGGCGGGGGCGTGGCTATCGCTGCGCGCCCCCCGTTCTCTCGTCGAATGGGCCGGATCCCCGCCCTCCTGGGCTGGCGCACTCGGGATTGCCGCAGCCATGGCGTGGGTGCTGATCAAGACGCGGCCCGGCCGGCCGTTAGTCTTGATCGCGCTTGCATCAGCTGCAACATGCGTCGGATGGATGTGGACAGGATGTCAGCATCGAGCCGCGGCCGAACCCACAGGCCTTGTCAACTCCTACGGGAAGGTTGCCCGCATTGATGCAGTTGCGGTTGGCAGGGCCGAAAAGAAGGGGGAACGCTGTTCGGTGCTCGCACGTCCTCGCGGCATCGAAATAGGCAGCACACTGCCGATTTCCAGCCATATGCGCATCTTGATCGTGGGTGTCCCATGCGATGTCATATCCGGGCAAAAGATACGAGCAAGCGGCAAATTGAAGGCGCCCCCGCCAGGCGCACGCCAAGCCGTGACCCTGTACACCAGAAAAATCGCGGTAACCGGAAGAGGAGCGACCGCAGCCCGCCTCGTTGCCAGCATCGATTCAGCACTCGAAGTCATTCTGGCGGATGCTCCGCCCCACGCCCGCGGCCTCATTCCAGGCGTCGCTCTAGGGCGTGACGACGCCGTCGACCCCGGCCTAGCAGCGGCAATGAAAATGACGCAACTCACCCATCTCATCGCGGTCTCGGGCGGACATGTTTCGATCATCCTCGCACTGGTGATTGCGGGCGTAGGACGACGTAAACTTCCCCTCGCGGCGCTCGTCTGCTTTCTATCGATTCTCGCCTTGCTTATCCTCGTCGGCCCCCAAGCCTCCGTCATC
>CAUSGP010000014.1:0-16682 GCA_963531075.1 uncultured Actinomycetaceae bacterium
TCGTGTTCCTGGCCGAGGCCTTCACGCAGCCGCCGATGATGCGGGGGCTGGGCGCGGTGGGCTTCCACCAGTCCTACACGTACTTCACATGGCGCAACGAAAAGAAGGAGATTGAGGACTATCTGTGGGAGCTCGCCCGTATCTCCGACGATCGAATGCGACCGGCCTTTTGGCCCACCACCCACGACATTCTCACTCCCTACATGCAGCGCGGCGGCCTGGCGGCCTTTTCCATTCGCGCCGTTTTGGCGGCAACCGGCTCTCCCACGTGGGGCATCTATTCTGGCTACGAACTCATCGAGAACGTGGCGCGCCCCGACGCCGAAGAGCAGATCAACAACGAGAAATACGAGTTTAAGGCTCGCGACTACACTCCCGGCGAGGACAACGGCATCCCGCACCTACTGGGCAATCTCAATAGAATCCGCAAGGCCCATCCGGCGCTGCAGCGGTTGCGGGGGATTGTTATCAATCCGACGTCGAACGAGAAAATCCTTTCCTTCACTCGTTTCGCCCGCCCGGAGGAAACTCCGAACGGCAAGGCCGACGCGGTCATCGTGGTTCTCAACCTTGATCCCTATGCGACCCGGGACGCCGTGGTCTACCTTGACCTTTCTCCCTTCGGCGTCAATCCGCGATGGGATGCCGGACCGATATTACGAGTGACCGACGAGCTGTCCGGGCAGACGTTCCTGTGGAATGAAAGCCCGTACGTCAGCCTCGACCCTCGCGGGCAATGCGCGCACATCCTCTCAGTGAAGGCAATCTGATGGCCGGGAAGAACCTGACAGGAGGGGAGAAAGCAATGGACGGAGCGAACGTCGACCGCGCAGATCAACTGAATGGGGCGAAGCAACCGTTCGGAGCCAACATGCCAGACATCGACATGGAGAATCTGCAAACCTGGCTTGACGCGGTTCGCTGGTTCGGCGGCGGTGAGGCAACGATCGAGCGAATGTTCGCACTGATCGGCTCCTGGAATGAGAAAGTCCTCTGGCTCGCTGTCTCCGCACAAGGAGACGCCTACAACGTGCCCATCGTGCTCACGAATGAAGGGCCTATTGATGCGGCCGACCATCCGGCCGGGCAGCGGGCCCTTCTCGCTTTGAGCACCGGCTCCGAAGACGTTGCGACCGTAGCCGTCAAGGACGCCACTGTGTCCGCTGACGGCACCGTGGGTGTATCCACCGAGGGCGCCGTTGCGGCTGTCAGCATAAGCGGTGCGGGCAACGGCGAAACTGCAGCCTCAGCCACCGCCGACGTCGAGTCGGATGCTTCACTCGTGTCCGCCCCACGGGGCGAGAGCCCGGGCTTTGTCAACGCGCACAGGCTGACGGGCGAGCAGTCCAACACGTCGGTGATCTACGAGCTGGCGGATTCGTCGCAGGCCATCGTCAAGATCTTCCGGATCCTCAGCCCCGGACAGAATCCCGATGTCTTCCTCACCGGAGCGCTCTCCGATAGCGGGACGGTGCCGCGCCTGCTGGGAAGCGCGCGCATGGAGTGGGCCGGATTGAGCGCAGACGTGCTGGTAGCGCAAGAATTCCTCGCCGGATCACAGGATGCCTGGCGCACGGTGACCGCGACGGTCCCTGGCGGCGACGCGACGGACTCCGAACGGCCCTCTCACGAACGCGAATCGATCGAAAGGCTAGGCGCCCTCACGCGGAGGATTCACGAAGAACTTGCGGCCCGCTGCGGAACAATCGAGGCCGACGAAGAGAACCGGGCCCGTCTCAGACGAGCATGGATAGAACGCGCCGACGAGGCAGTGGCACTCGTGCCGGGTTTGGCGGCTCATCGCGGGCGTATCGACGCCCTCTACGCAGCCACGGAAACCCTGGCGTGGCCGCCCCTGCAGAGAATCCACGGCGATTATCACCTCGGTCAGGTGCTTGACGCGCCGGGCCGCGGATGGGTGGCTCTCGATTTCGAAGGCGAGCCCCTTCGGCCTCTGGCCGACAGGACACAACCCGATCTCGCCGTCCGCGACGTCGCCGGGATGATCCGAAGCTTTGGTTACGCGGCCGGCATGACGCGCAATCGCCTGGCCTATGCTCACGACCGCCCGGATCCCAGCGGGATCGAGGAACACGAGGTCGCTCGTATCAAGGCCTGGGAAGAGGCCGCCGTCGCAGCTTTCCTCCACGGATACGGCGAGCTTGGCGAAGCCGAGAACATCCTTTTGAACGCCCTCATCCTCGACAAGGCGCTCTACGAACTGGCCTACGAAGCCGCCCAGCGCCCCGACTGGCTGGAGATTCCCCTGGCGGGAGTCGCTCGCATCCTCGACGTCGACCCGGATTCGATCGACGGGTCACCCCATTGAGACCATCGAGATTCTTGAGCTATTCGAACATTTCACGCGAGTTCGTGCGGCTTGAACCGCACCGCTCACCGTCACGCACGCCCGCGCGGCTTCATCCGCGCCGACTGCCGTCACGCACGCTCACGCTCATCGCGGCCCCGCATGCAAACCGTCTGAAGGACGGACGCCCTAGTCCCACTCGCTTCATCTGTGACACAGTGGAGCCCTAATCACCAACGGAGAGTGAAGCCATGAAGGAAACAAACTACGTTCACGTCGCCGAGGATCTCTTGAACGCGGTCTCGAACGGCTGGTACCACGCCCCCCACGAGGTGTTGGGCGCACACGTTGAGGACGGCAGAACCACCATTCGAGTCCTCCGCAGGCTTGCTGATCGCGTATTCATCGAAACCGCCGACGGCCGCACCGAAGCAACCCACGAGTTCAACGGAATTTGGAGGGCCGTTCTCGACACGCCGGAAGTGCCCGATTACCGCGTCACCGCCGTCTACGGCGACGTCGAAGATCGTGGCGACGACCCTTACCGGTTCCTGCCCACCGTGGGCGAGCTCGACCTGTACCTCTTCTCCGAGGGCCGCCACGAACGGCTGTGGGAAGTGCTCGGTTCGCACGTGAAGACGTACCCGAGCGAGCTCGGCGACGTCACCGGCGTGAGCTTCGCGGTGTGGGCCCCCAACGCCAAGGCCGTTCGGGTCATCGGCGACTTCAACGGCTGGGACGGAAGCCTTCACGCCATGCGCACGCTCGGCTCGTCGGGCGTGTGGGAGATCTTCATTCCCGGTGCTTTAGAAGGCCAAAGGTACAAGTACGAGATCCAATACAATGACCTGTCGTGGCACCAGAAAGCCGACCCCATGGCCCAACGCACCGAGGTGCCGCCGTCCACCGCTTCGCTCGTCACCGCCTCGCGCCACGAATGGACAGACGACGAGTGGATGGCACAACGCGCGGCGAAAGATCCTCATACCGGCCCGCTCTCCGTCTACGAAGTGCACCTTGGAAGCTGGCGCCCGGGCTTGTCGTACCGGGAGCTCGCCGAACAGCTCATCGGCCACGTCAAATATTGCGGCTTCACGCACGTGGAGTTCATGCCATTGGCCGAGCACCCGTTCGCACCGTCATGGGGATACCAGGTGACCGGGTACTACGCTCCGACCGCCAGATACGGAACCCCGGACGATCTTCGCTACCTCATTGACGAGCTGCACAAAGCCGGGATCGGCGTCATCGTTGATTGGGTGCCCGCGCATTTCCCGAAGGACGAATGGGCTCTGGCGCGCTTCGACGGCACGCCGCTCTACGAGGACCCCAATCCGCTGCGCGGCGAACACCCCGACTGGGGCACGCTCGTCTTCAACTTCGGGCGCACCGAGGTCCGCAACTTCCTCGTCGCCAACGCCCTGTATTGGCTCCAAGAGTTCCACATCGACGGCATCAGGGTCGACGCCGTGGCCTCAATGCTCTACCTTGACTACTCCCGCGAGAACGGACAATGGCAGCCCAACGCCTTCGGCGGGCGCGAGAACCTGGAAGCAATCTCCTTCCTCCAGGAGGCCAATGCCACAGCCTACAGGACGGTCCCGGGCATCATGATGGTGGCCGAAGAATCCACGTCCTTCCCGGGCGTGACAGGCATGACCGAGCACGGCGGCCTTGGATTCGGCCTCAAATGGAACATGGGGTGGATGAACGACACCCTGCGGTACCTGGAAGAAAAGCCGATCAACCGTTCGTGGCACCACGGCGAAATCACCTTCAGCCTTGTCTACGCCTTCTCCGAGCAGTTCCTCCTTCCTCTCTCCCACGATGAGGTGGTCCACGGCAAGGGCTCTCTTTACGCGAAGATGCCGGGCGACGATTGGCAGAAACTGGCGGGTGTGCGTGAACTCCTCGCCTATCAGTGGTCCCACCCGGGCAAGCAGCTGCTGTTCATGGGGCAAGAATTTGCCCGGGCCGAGGAATGGAACGAGTCGGCGGGCCTGCAGTGGTGGCTGACCGAGGAGCCTTCCCACGACGGCGTTCTTTCCCTGGTCAAGAGCCTCAACGAGATCTACAAGAAACACCCGGCACTGTGGAGCCAAGATTTCACGTACAAGGGTTTCGAGTGGATCGACGGTTCGGACGGCAATCACAACGTCATCAGCTACCTTCGCCGCTCCGAAAATGACGAGGACGTCGTGGTGGTCGTGTGCAACTTTGCCGGCATCCCGCACGGTAATTATCGCGTGGGCTTGCCTTCCGGCGGGGTGTGGGAGGAAATCCTCAACACCGACGGCCTCGAATACGGCGGCTCCGGCGTCGGTAATTTTGGCGAGGTCAAGGCTGAGGAGGTCAACTGGAACGGACGCGATCACTCGGCCCTTTTGGAGTTGCCCCCGTTCGGAGTCGTTTACCTGACCCCCAAGCCCGGCCAGAAGCCTGCCGCCAAGAAGGCCGCAGCCAAGACCAGTGCTGCCAAGGGAACGAAAGGCCGCACGTCGCCGTCCGGTGCAGCGAAGAGCGCCGCGTCGACGTCGAACGCGAAAGACGCGGGGGCGAGCGCGAAGAACACCGGCTCGAAAAAGAACGCGAAAGCGTGAACCTCTGACGTGGCGGTCGCGGCCGCACCCCCTTGACCGCGACCGCCTCCTCCCCATCATTTTCCCGGCCTGCCATCTGGCGGTAAGCTGATCGTAACGACGCCGATATGACGTCTCGGCGTCACGGACACAAGGGGCAGAGTTGCCTCGGGGGTGAGCATGGCGGATCGCATTCGGCTTTCAGATCTGGCTCAACAGGCGGGGGTATCGACCGCAACGGTCTCTCGCGTTCTCAACGGCAAGGAAACAGTTGCTTCGGCGACGCGTCAGGCCGTTCTCACAGCGCTCGACTTGCTCGGATACGAACGCCCGGAAAAGCTGAGGGAACACCCCGGCGGACGAATCGGGCTCATCGTGCCCGAACTGACGAATCCGATATTCCCGATCTTCGCGCAAAATATCGAAAGCACACTTTCCTCCTACGGGTACACGCCAATGTTGTGCACGCAGACGGCAGGGGGAATCACCGAGGATTCCTACGTCGAGCTTCTTCTGGAGCAGCACGTGGCCGGAATCATCTTTGTTTCGGGCCTTCACGCGGATGTGTCAGCCTCGGTCAGCAGGTACGAGCGGTTGAAAGAGATCGGCCTTCCGTTCGTCACCGTCAACGGCCCCAACCCGCAGATTGCCACGCCCGATTTTTCAACGGATTCGGCCGACGCCGTTGGGCAATGCGTTCGCCACCTCATCTCGCTCGGGCACACCTCAATCGGATTGGCCATGGGCCCCGAACGATTCATCCCTTCTCAAATGAAAGTGAGGGGGTTTCGATCGGCCATGGACTCCCACGCGCCCGACGCCACGGCACCCGTGGTCCACACTCTCTACACCGTCGAGGGTGGCCAAAGCGCTGCCAGAATGCTGCTTAAGGAAGGCTGCACGGCCATCGTGTGCGGAAGCGACATTATGGCGCTCGGCGTCATCCGCCAGTGCAGCGCCCAGGGCATTCGCGTGCCCGAAGACGTTTCCGTCACCGGATTCGACGACTCCCCGCTCATGGCGTTTTCCTCCCCTCCATTAACCACTATTCGCCAACCGGTGAGGGCGATATGCGAAGGGGCGATCTCGACCATCATGGCACTTATAGGAAATGCCCACGCCCCAACGTCGATGGAATTCCATGGCGAACTCATCGTGCGTGAATCGACCGCGCCGCACAGAGGCGCGTGAAAGGCGGTGCATAAGGAAATGACCTCCCTAGATTTTCCTGGTTTCACGCTTTTGCATTCCCCCACCATTCCGCAGCAGTGGTGGCAAGACGCCGTCATCTATCAGGTCTATCCCAGGTCCTTCGCCTCCTCGCGCGGAGCCGTGGGGGACATACCGGGCGTGACATCGCGATTGGGCCACCTGTCAGATCTGGGTGTGGACGCCGTGTGGCTTAGCCCGTTCTACCGAAGCCCTCAGCGTGACGCCGGGTACGACGTCGAAGACTATCGTGACATCGATCCGATGTTCGGCACGATGGCCGACGTCGACGCGCTCATCGCGCGAGCCCACTCGCTGGGTTTGCGCGTCATATTCGACATCGTGCCCAATCACACGAGCGACCGCCACGAATGGTTCAGGCAGGCCCTGGCGGCAGGCCCCGGCTCACCCGAGCGCGAACGCTACTGGTTCCGTTCTTCCCCCAATAATTGGCGTTCCGTCTTCGGCGGCAGGGCGTGGACGCGCGTATGCGACCGCGAGGACGCCCCGGGTTCCCCGTGGGAGAAGGACACATCCTGGTACCTGCACCTCTTCGACTCTTCGCAGCCCGATCTCAACTGGTCCAATCCCGAGGTTCGCGCTGAATTCTGCGATATTTTGCGATTTTGGCTCAACCGTGGAATCGACGGATTCCGCGTGGACGTCGCCCACGGGCTCGTCAAAGATCCGGCCCTACCCGATTGGGGCCGCAAAGTCGCGATGGTGGAAGGCGAGGGCAGGGCGGCAGCGGGCGAGGGCAGCACGGCCGCCGATAATCGCGACACGTCCACTGGCGATAGAGACAACAGCGAGATCTCCACAGACGACCGCGGCGAAGGAAATATGGGGCCGGCGCCCATGTGGAATCTCGACGGCGTTCACGACATCTATCGGCAGTGGCGCCGGGTTCTCGACGAGTTCGGGCCCGATCGCATGCTCGTCGCCGAGGCCTGGGTCTCGCCTTCGTCGGCCGTGGCCAAATACGTACGGGCCGACGAAATGAGCCAATCCTTTAACTTCGAATTCCTCGATTCATCCTGGACGGCTGAACGCATGGGGCGCGTCATAGCCGATTCGCTGCGAGACATGGATGCCGTGGGTGCGCCGACCACTTGGGTGCTTTCGAATCATGATGTCATCCGCGCAACCGCCCGCCTGGGGCTCGCCGACGCCGGAGACTACCCCAAGGGCATCAAAGCGGGCGATCCGCTTCCCGACGTTGTGGCGGGCCACAGGCGGGCGCTGGCAGCGCATATGCTCATGGCGGCCCTGCCGGGATCGGCCTATCTGTGGCAGGGTGAAGAACTCAACCTTCCCGAGCACATGGCGCTGCCCGACGAGCTGCGAGAAGATCCGGCCTTTTTCCGAACGAACGGAGAGGAGACGGGACGCGACGGATGCCGGGTTCCGATCCCTTGGGAGGCCGACGCCCCGGCATTCGGGTTTTCCCCCGACGGACAATCCTGGCTGCCGCAGCCGGCCGAATGGGCAGACTACGCGGTGGACCGGCAAAGGAACGACCCGGGCTCCCCGCTCAACCTATTCACACGCATGTACGCTTTGCGACGCGAACTTGGGCTCGGTCACGGCGGACTCATTGACGTGACCGACGGGATCGGTGCCGCAACCGACGGGATCGGTACCGCAGGCTCCTGCCTCGCTTTCCTCAATACGAGGCCGCGCAAGGGATACGACGGCGATCACGAACATGACGACGATGGCAAAGACAGCGACGTCTTGATCGTCACCGCCTTCGATCGTCCCGTTCCCATCCCCGAAGGATGGCGCCCGATCCTCTGTTCGGCTCCCGAGACCCTCGATTCGGCCTGCGAGCGCCTTGACGGATTCGTCCCTCCCGATACGACCGCCTGGTTCACGCGGCTACGCACGCCCGGATCGCACGAGAAGCACCCACCGCGCTGAGAGATAGAAACTCGCTAGAAACTAGAAAGCTGAAAACGTTAGAAGAGAGCGTTCGCAAGGGCCTTTCTGGCCTGCGAGACCATGGGGTCGGATGGGCCGACTACCTGGAAGAGCTCGATTAGCCTTTCCCTGATCTTCTCCCGTTCGTCGCCGGTTGTGCGCTGCACGGCCGCGATGAGGCGGGTGAAGGCGGCATCTGGCCGCCCGTAGGCGACTTCGACGTCGGCGGCCGTCAGCTGGGCCTCGCAATTGCCGGGGGCGCCGTCGGCGGATTCGACAGCTGCCAAAGGCTCGCTCGCCTCAGCCACTCTGAGCATGAGCTGGGCCCGAGCCAAGCCGCGCTTGAGATCCTCGTTTCCGGGTTCCTCTTTGAGCGCGAGCTGGAATTCTTCCTCCGCTTTGACGAAATCGCGAGCCTCGATCGCGGCTAGGCCCGCCGCATGATGCGTGCTGAGCTCCGGTTCCGCGGGAGCCTCGGCACCGTCAAGCCTTCCTTTGATCCCGTATTGGGCCGCCGCTGCTAATAGCTGATCAACCACCGCGGGAAGGTCGCCCTCGGCCGGGAGGCCCTCGAAGAGGGGAAGCGGCTGGCCCTGGAGAAGCGCCACCGCCGAGGGAATTCCGTTCACCCTGAAAGCCTGAGCGACCTCCGGAGCGGCATCGACGTCGACCTTGGCCAATTGGAAGCTTCCCGCGGCTTTGCGCGCGATGTCCCCAAGCCGATCGGCAAGCGTCACGGAGTCCTGCGAACGCGCCGAGAAAAAGACCGCAATAACGGGCACCCGGGCCGATGTTTCGAGGACGGACGGAAGGTTGGCGGCCGAAACGTCTAGGATGAAGGGCCCGTGGATCGCAGATCCCTCCGAGGCGGGGGCAGGCCCCACGGACGAGAGGTCAACCGCTCCGTACATCGACAATGGTTGTGACATTCTTACCTCACTGTACTTTTGCGCTCAGCGTGACGGACTTGCCCGAGGCAATCACGCTGATCGTCTTGTCCTTGGCTTTCGCTGCGGGAACCTTGAAGGCCACCAGCAATGTGCTCGAGGCGGTCAACGTGTTTCCGTCGAGCTTGACCTTCCCTCCCGCTTTGCCGGTCGCGATGCCTCCTATCGGGCCTCCTACCGTCACGGTATGGCCGGAGTCCGAAGACATCGTCGTGAAGTAATTCATTTGCGCCACAACGACGGCCCCACCATCCGAGGTGCGGAGGGCGACCGGGCCGTTGTCTCCCACGGCGAACGTCATCGTCGCCTTTCCCGCACCGCTGACAGAGCTGTTGTTCTTGTCACTGTCTTGCTGCAAAGCCTTGCGCACCGAGTCCTCTGCGAAGTTCAGGCCCTTGCCGTCGGTGCGCGTCTGGTTGAGGTTGACGTATCCCTCGATGACTTGCTTCGGGCTGGCGACGAGCCCCTTGCCGGAATCTGCGCTGATGAACTCAGCCCCCGTCTTGCCACCTTCGATCGACGGGAATTCAGCCTTTGGCAAGACCTCGAGAGTGCCCCACAGCCTCCAATTCTCGCGAGCGCCGCCCTGCGAGAAGACGTTGAGAGCCGGAAGATTAGTCCCTTTGACCGGATCCATGACGGCCATCGAGAGCCGCGGATAGCCCTTGGCCGCCGAAATCGCCACCTGATTCTTCTTGACATCCGTGGCCAGTGAGACAATCGGGTAGGAATCGCCCAGCAGACGTCTGGTGTTGTACTGCGCACCGCGAATGACGGTCATCGGCCCCACCGTAGTCTGCGCGAGCTTATCGGTGGTCAGATCCTTGTCATTGGCATTAACGGCGCTCAATACACGCTTCGAAATCCTCGCGAAGTTCTGAATCGAAGCGGCGGGACGCGATCCCGACGACGTCGCAGCCTTCGGCGAGGGCACGGGCGGCTCCGAGTCACCGCATGCCGCAAGGGATCCCCCCGCGAGAAGGGCGGCCAAGGCGAGTCCCATTCCTTTTCTAAGCATGTGCATTCTCCTCATTTCCGGCGTCGTCCAGTTGGGTGAAGCGCCAACGGCCACGCCAAGCGGTTGTGGGGAAGTCTTCAGCGCCGTCAGCGCCGCTTCTGTGCATTTCGGCGTCTCCGACAGCGCCGGCTGCGGAGACATCGCCCCCTCCCATGCCTGCGATGGCAGCGTTCAAATCAAGAGGGCCTTCAGGAACGGGCGCGGTGTGCATGGACGCGGTGTCATGGCCGGAGTCTGCGCCATGGGCGGGAGCTTCCAAACCGGAAGCGGCACCGTGGTTAAAGGCGGTGAATTCTTGACCGGAAGCTTCCGGGATGACGATACGGTCTTTTTCTGAGAGTTCGCGTCCGCGCAGCTCGTGAGCACGGGGACTACCCGCGATGATTCCAGCGCCTAAGGTCATACCCGTATCGCTCGCCTGCTCATGGCGCGCGCTCCTATGGCGTTCATCACTGTCGCTACGGATTTCTGAATGCAGTCCCTCATCGCTTTCGATCCTAGCTTCGTGAACCATCATGCTTACAGGATCGATTTCCTGCGTGTCGCTGCCGATCATCGGAACGTTTGTGCGCGGAGGGATGTCCTGCGGCGGCACCATCTGCCGCGGCAGTGCGCCAATCCGCTGAGCAGCGCCAGGCCAGGAAATTCCATCCGACGCATCCGGGCCATCACCGCCATCGGGACGGTTAACGGGACCACCGACGGCAATGCCCGGAACAGTCGGATTGGCTGCGGGAAAACGAACATTGCCGGGCATCGATTCGCCTTGTGGGCCGGGATTGGCGGGCGCCCCGCCGTCTCGTGGACCGTAGGCGCCGTGCTCCGCATTCCATCCCGCGCCATTTCCCGGAGGGGTACCTTGAGTTCCCGGAGGGATACCTTGAGAGCCGCCGTGCGAACCACGATGTTGACGGGAATCGGAGCTCGAGGGGCCCGAGGCCGCGAGCACCGTCGTCTCGGCCTCGGCACGCGCAGCTCTGCGGGCGAGCTTGCGTTCGCGTATGGCCTCGCGTTCGGCTTTCTGGAGCTTGTCTCGATGGTCTAGCGCCAAAAGGACGGCTCCCGCGATGGCCATCCCCAAACCGAGAACAATGATCGGAAAGTTGTTGAACGGCTTGATGTTGCGGTCCCACGTCAGGCTGACGGTGGGAGCCTTACCGTCTGAACTTGTTGCGATGAGCGAGATGGAACCGGAATTTTCGATCCGATACTGCTGCTCGACCGAGCCCTTCTGCGTCTTCTTCTCGATTCCCATGTCCGAATCGGCGAGAGACGGGGCGCCCTTCTTCTCGCTCGCCTTCGAGCCTGCCTTGACCGTCACGGTCTTCAGCTTCGTCCAGTCGGTCAATCCCGTGATCTTGGTGGCGTGAAGCCCTTTGACCCAAGACTCGACGTCGTCGGAAGCCCCGAAAGCAAGCGTGACGTCCGCGTTACTCGATCCGGTCACTTTCACCTTCACCGTTTTGGCGCCCAGTTCGAGCACTCCCGGCGCGCTGTAAACGTAAGGGGCCGATCCGCCCTCGGCAACGGCGGTCGCCGTGCTTTCCGTCTTATCGACGACTCCGATGATGATACCGACCAGAGCCACTATGAGCCCCAGCGCAGCGAGCGCTATGCCGGCGGTCCTTCGCATGTTGTCCCTCTCGTCAAGTGGAACGGGAGCTCCGCGCACACGCGGATTCGCGAAGCCGAACACCGTTCGCCGGTTCGCAGCACCCTCGTTTATAACGTTTCTATAACAATACAGGTCGTCCCGCCTGACGTCCCGGTTAGGTCGATCACGGCCTATGAACGTAGCCTAGTCTGTATCCGATTCATAACCCACATATCACTCATCGGAAAGGTCGGAGAATGGTTGAGGAGACCAGCAGGTTCCCGCTTGTGCGAAAGGGGTATGACCGCGCGCAGGTCGACGAACGCATCCACGAACTCGAGGCCACGCTCAAGGAAACCGAGGCGGCGCTCGAGGATACCCGGTCACAGGTGACCGAACTAGATTCACGCATCCTGCGCCTGTCAGGCGAACTGGCCGAGGCGCAGCAACAAGTTCGGGAAAATTCCCGTCCAAGCTACGGCGGATTGGGTTCGCGCGTCGAACGCCTTTTGCGTTCGACCGAAGAGCAGGCCATGGACGTTATGTCCAGAGCGAATTCCGACGCCGAAGCCATCATCGCGCGGGCGAAGGAGCGCGCCGCACTATTGACCAGCAGCGCCGAGGCCGAAGCTCAAGACACGCTCACGAGCGCACGCAATAAGGCCGATCAATTGCGCACGACATCCCGTCAGGAGGCCGATGCCTTGGCTACCAATGCCCACCGCACCGCCGAAGAGCTCGTCGCATCTGCCGAGCGCGAGGCAGATCGCGTCCGCACATCGGCATCGAACGAGGTTTCTTCCCTGCGTTCGGAAATCGACCATTACGTCGAATCCCAGAGGGCCAACGTCGATGCCGAACTCTCGGAGATGCGCGCCGCTGCCGAAGAAGAAGTGTCCAAGATACGGGCCGAGGCAACTCGAGACGCCACCCGGCTGCGCAGCGAAACCGACGAGATCGTCGCAGCATTGCGAGCATCCGTGGATCGTGAGGTAGCGAACCTTCGCAAGCGCAGCGCCGACGAGCGCAGCGCCATCGACGCCGAGGCACGCGAACGCACGCAGGCCATGGTCTCCGACGCCGAAGGACGGGCGGAGGCGGCCGAGAGACGGTTGGCGGAGGCCACTCAGCGGGCTGAGCAAATCACGTCCGACTCCGAGCAGACGGCCACAGCCACTTTGAATCAGGCTCAGGAGGAGGCCTCCGCGATCGTCTCGGCCGCGCGCGAGGAAGCTCGCAGGATCCGTTCAGAGGCCAACGCCGAAGCCTCCGCAATGGCCCATTCCGCCGAGGAGCACGTCGCCTCGCTGGAAAGCCAGCGCGATGCGCTGCTGACCTATCTGGAGGACATGCGTTCCATGCTCGCCTCCTCAGATTCGGGGCTCGCCCTGGCCAATATCGTGAGCGCGGGCCAGTCTCGCGTCGCACCGACGGTCACGTCGGCGGCGTCGGCGGCTTCCGCACCCGAAAGCGCCGACGAGGTCGACGCGCACGAAACCCCGAAGGTCCGCCAGGTAGAAACACCGAAGGCCGTCGATTCGTCGAAGGAAGACGCCGAAAAGCCCACGGACGCAGAAGCGAAGGCTTTCGATTCGAGGGACACCGAGAATTCGGACGCCGTGTCTGATAGAGAAAACGCCGCGCCGGACGACGAACACGAGGCTAAAACCAAGCCCAGGCCCGTTGCCTCTAAAAAGAAGGGCTCAGCTAAACCGTCCACCAAGTCGGCTTCCGCCAAAGGGGGCGGCGTGAAGAAGAAGCAAGCGTCGTAGTCGCGCCTATCTGCCGGCGGCCGTGAAATGCCCGCCGCCTGGCAGACGTAGCCTGCCGGACGCATCCCCGGACTGCCGAGAGTTCTCGGCTGTCGGGCAGGATCTCGGGGTGGGAGGGACTGGTTTTACCCCTCCCACCCCGATCAGATACTAGGTCGCCTGGCGACGAAACTAAGCCACCTGGCAATAGAAACTAGGCCACCTGACGATAGAAATCGGCCAGCGCGTTCGCCAGCACCTCGGGCTGCTCGTCGGCCACGAAATGCCCGGCCCCTTGAATCTCGACGATCCTGGCGTGAGGGGCGAGCTCCTTCCACTGCTGGAGAAGCGCGAAGCTGCACATGGCGTCGTCCGCGCCCCGCTCAAGAAGAATGGGGCCATCGACCGCCGTCAACGCGCCAATTGCGCTCTCGCGCCCAAGAAGCGCCTTCTGCAGCCAGGCGAGCGACGCCGAATTGAACAGCCGGAACCTACGGTCAAGGCTCTGACGCACGGATTCGGGCGAGGCCGACGAGACCAGGAGGTTGGTCCATTCCTTGACGGACTCATATCCCTTGCCTTCTTCGCACAGGGCGATTCCCTCGCGACGCACCGCCGCGTGCTCGGCGTCGTCCACCCCAATATTCGTGTCCATCAGCGCCAAAGCAGCGACTCTTTCGGGATATGTCTGTGCGAAGGTCGCCGCCACCGTGCCGCCCATCGACATTCCGCCCAGGACAATCCGTTCGATGCCGAGTTCGTCGAGCGTTTCGCGGATCGCCTCAACGAAGGATTTCAACGTCGGCTCGGAAGGCCCGTAACGCTCGTCAAGCTCAGCTCCGCTGGGAGACCCTCCGAAACCGGGGGCGTCAACGGTCAAAACGTCGATCGAGCCGAGCCTGTCGCGGACCAGGTCCCACATCGTCGAATCGAGGGGCATCGCGTGCAGCAGAAGAAACGGAAGCTTGCTAGCCGTTCCCGTGCGTTGTGTCGCTAATACTGTCATATGCCCAACACTAGCTGCGCCGCATCGCACAAGCCAGAGTTACGCGCGCGTCGCTGGGGTTCGGTTCCCCATCGGTTATTTCTAGCTTGACGCCAGAGCTCTTCGCTCGCGGGGTTAAGCATTCATCTGCGGCCGCGATGCCTCCAACACGATGTATGCCAATGCCGCCTCGAATCGATCCCAAATTGGGAGCCTAAAATGGTGTCTTCCGTCCACGCGACTTCGTGGGCTTCGCCGACGGCGATCGTCCCTCCACAACCGGGGCACACGTAGCGCTTGGTCGCCGCTGCGATGTGCCGGACCTTGTACTGCGCACCGTCATGGCCTGTCTCATAGCTCGTGCCACCCATGGCCGCCCGCGCGTTGAGCGGACGCACCGGCCGCGAGTACTTCTTCGAGCGGCGCATCAGAACAACCTGTCCTCAGCATTGTCCAATCCGCGCATCTCGTCGTAATCGAGCACGATGCACTCAATCCCGCGGTCCTCCGCCAGAACCCTCGCCTGAGGCTTGATCTCCTGCGCGGCAAATACACCGCGCACGGGCGTCAGCAGCGGATCGCGTTCGAGCAGCGCGAGATACCGGGTCAGCTGCTCGACTCCGTCGATCTCTCCGCGGCGCTTGATCTCAACGGCCACGTGCCCGCCGTCGCCGTCGCGCACAAGAAGATCGACGGGCCCGATCGCCGTCGGATATTCCCGCCTAACCAGGCTCATGCCCTCGCCGATCCGTTCGACCTGCTCCGCCAAAAGCGCCTGCAAATGGGCCTCGACGCCGTCCTTGACCAGCCCGGGCTCGACTCCCAGATCGTGGCTGGCCTCAGCCCACACCTCGAAGACGCGCACCACGAGCTTGTCCTCGCTTTTCTTACGCGTGACGTCCCACACCTCGCGCACGCCGGATGCCGCTTCGTCTTCCGAAGGCTCGCGTACAGTCATGGAACACGGCGGGCTCATCCAATTCAACGGCTTGTAGGATCCGCCGTCGGCGTGTACGAGCACCGAGCCGTCGGCTTTGACCATGAGGAGCCTCGTCGCCTTCTCGAGGTGAGCATCGAGACGGCCGGAATAATCGACAGAACACTCAGCGAAGACTACGCGCATAGTTCTACAGCCTACCCGATGGGCCGGGTGCCCGGCGCCCACCTCGCTTCGCCAGTCAGAAGTCCTCCAGCTTGAGGAACACTGCCGTTCGACGCCGCGATCGGCAAACCCGCCTCGCGCTGCCCCATTAGAAGTCCGCCGGCTCCTCGGCGGGCGGCGCAGAATCGATCCATGAGACGACCCCGGCAAATTGGGCAGTCCGCAAAGCCGCCTCGTACTCGACTCCGTCGCCGAGGAATTCGACGACCGTAGTTCCCGGAACTACGCCCTGGCGATGGCCGAGAATCTCGATAAGCTCGCGCGGAAGGCTTCGTTTCGAGTTCAACACAAGCGATCTGCGCGGATACCAGTCGATCGAATCAGCTTGCAACACCAAGATTCCCGGGATCCAGCGCCCTCCCTTCCGCCGCAGCGCACATTGGAAGGTGCCGTATTTGTGGAGAAGGCTTCGCAGACGAATGAAGTAGACACTGAGGAAAACAAGGGCTGAGAGGGCGCACAAGGTCGCAATTACGCAGACAATGTCCAGCGCCCTCATATCGCCACCTTTCGACGTTCCTACTCGGCGCGCCCCGCGTCCGAATGCTCAACGACGACGTATACGTTGTCCTCATCGACCGTCACGAAACCTCCGTCGACCTCGAAGACGAGCGAGTGGCCGTCGGAAAGGTCCACCTCAACCCTGCCGGGAACGAGGAGGGCCATGAGCGGAGTGTGACCGGGCAAGATCCCCATGGCCCCTTCGTGAGAAGGGACGACAAGGTGGTCGGTGTCTCCCGACCACACGAGTGCCTCCCTGTCGACGATCTCGACCTTCATCAGCGCTGCTCCTGGCGAAGCTTCTCCCACGAGCGTTCGATGTCCTCGATGCCGCCAATGTTGAAGAACGCCTGTTCCGGAATGTGGTCGTACTCCCCGTCGCACAAGCGGCGGAAGGCCTCGACCGTCTCGTCCACTGGAACCGTCGATCCTTCGACGCCCGTGAACTTGAGAGCGGTGTAAGTGTTCTGCGAGAGGTACTGCTGGATTCGGCGCGCCCTGGCAACCGTGACCTTGTCCTCCTCGGACAGCTCGTCAACTCCGAGGATGGAGATGATGTCCTGCAGCTCCTTGTTCTTCTGAAGGATAGCCTTGACGCGGGTGGCGACCTCGTAATGCTCCTGCCCCACGATCTGCGGATCGAGGATACGCGAAGTCGAGGTGAGCGGATCGACGGCTGGGTACAGGCCGCGCGAGGCGATCTCT
>CAUSGP010000015.1:0-16397 GCA_963531075.1 uncultured Actinomycetaceae bacterium
CACGGTCTCGATGACCGCGCTGACAAAGGAATGCCCCTTGCGATCTTGAGCCGCCTTGAGATCAAGGCCGAAGGCCTTCGATAGAACGGATTTAAGCGGATTTTTAGCCGATCGACGGCGTTCCATCGAATCGATGAGCCGCCGTTTGGAGGGCATAGCCGATAGCGGGACCGCGTTCATGACGAATTCTGCGTGACCTTCCAGCAGGCTCATCATGGCCATGATCTCGTTGGCCGAGTCCCCTTCAAGATCGACGTCGTCGGATTCGAGGATCGAGCGTAGACGGGAAACAAGGTAGTCGACGATCCACGGCGCCTCTGCAAATTGGGTGGCGTGCGTCAATTCGTGGACGGATATCCACAGGGCAAGATCGCGCTGATCCAGGGAATATTTCGCGGCAAATGCCGCCGCATTGGGGGCGACGAGCAGGAGGCGCTTGGCGAAGGGATCGTACTGGCCCAGCACTCTGGCCGCGAGAACGCTCGCTCCCACAGCGAGTTCCGCCGATCCGAAGAAATCCGCGAGTTTTCCGGTGCCGGCGGCGAGGGTCGGACCGAGGAGGTCACCGGAGGAATCGGCTGCCGCTTTGGCCCATCCGGGCCGGTCGACGACGAGCACGGGAATCTGCTCGGAGGCTTTGGCGGCTTCGGAAAGCCCCGTCACATCGGCGACGATCGCGGGGGCGCGCCGCGCCTGGGCGTGGAGTTGATCCACGCTGGCCCGCGCCCGGGCAAGGGACATGGATGGTCCCGCACCGGAGAGCCATCGGGCTACGGAGCGTGACATTTCGGGGTTGATCGTCGCCATGGCAACAACCGTATCGCCGTGATCGTCAAGGCGCCATCACGAACCCCGGTCTTTCGCCGCCAGCGCAGCATTTCACACCCACTGAACGCGATGTGGATGCCCGGCGTCGCCCGGATCAGGTTCCGGCAACCGAGGCAAGGAAGCCGTCTATCTCTTGCTTCGCGGAAGCGAAAGAGCCTTCAGGGATTCCGTCGACGAGGATTGAGAACGTCAGCAGACTGCCGCTTTTCGTTTGCAGAAAGCCCGAAAGGGAAGTCGCGTCCGTGAGAGTTCCCGTTTTTGCGCGAACTTTGCCGGCTGCGGCACTGCCGTGCATTCTGTCGTTCAGCGTGCCGTCGAGGGCGGAGACCGGGAAACCGGATGTGATCGATGCGAGAGCACACCCGCGGCAGGAGGCCACTTGGACCAGCAGCCGGTTGAGCAGAGATGCGCGCAGGCGGCTTGTCGGCGAAAGCCCCGAATTATCGTTGACCACCACGCCTGTGACGTCCAGACGCATCTTCTTCAGCTCGGCGAGCGTCGCTTTGCCCGCCCCGTCGAAGCTGGCCTTTTCGCCAGACTTGATGGCCACGAGGTGGCCGAGGACATCCGCCGTCGTATTGTCCGAGTGTTTGAGCATGAAATCGACGAGGTCGCGAATGGGAGCCGACTCGACCGCACCGGCTTCCTTCGCCCGCGCGGGGGCCTTTCCCCGCCGAACAGGGCCGGATATGCGGATGCCTCGCGCGGCCAGCGCATTGGCGAAGGCCTGGCCGGCTTGGATGTCGGGATTGGCCGTAAACGCCTTTCCGCTGGTGTGGGACTGGTTGACGGCCAGCGGACGCAGCTCCATGATGTAGGATGTGTTGGCTCCCGTTACTTCGGGATTGCGGATTGGGCCAGCGAACAGAGACGAATCGACAACTACGTCCGTCACACCGGCTTTTCGGGCGTCCGCGGCAACTTTCTCCGCAAGATCGCCGATTCCCGCCCTGCCGTTGACCGCTGCCGGATTCGACCCCTCCGCCCCGAGGAGCGTGTCGCCGCCGCCCACCAGGTAGATCGTCTTTCCGTCGATCTTCGCCGTTGTCTTCAACGTCTTGTTCGGCCCGAGAACGCGCAGGGCGACGGCCGCGGTCACCACTTTCATGTTCGACGCCGGCGCACGAAGCGCGTCGGGATCAAGCTGGGCGATGGTCTTTCCGGTGGCCGGATCGGCGACTATCACCGATGCGTGGCCTTGCACGTGGGACGACGAGGCGAAGCCGTTGAGCGCCGTTCCGATCGCCGGGGCGTTGACGCGAGCCTTCCCGTTCCACGACGGCAGCGCGGAAGGCTTGCCGGCTGTCGAAGCGCTGGGGTAGGCCTCGGGTTCTGGCTCGGCGGGCCGCATGGTGAGAAAGCCCGGGGTAATATCGTAGGCATCGGCAACGACGTAGCCGCCGAGGGCCACAGTTAGCGCCGTCGCGAGCGCCGTCATCCGTTTCACTATGCTAGTTTCGCATGGACCGGCGACCATCGCACGCCGGACGACCGACGAAGGAGTGCGCACATGATGGAGTTCGATGTCACCATCGAGATCCCGAAGGGCAACCGGAACAAATATGAGCTCGACCACCACACGGGTCGCATTCGCTTGGACCGCATGCTGTTCACCTCAACGCGTTACCCCGATGACTATGGCTTCATCGACGACACTCTGGGCGAGGACGGGGATCCCCTCGACGCTCTCGTACTCCTCGACGAACCGACTTTTCCGGGATGCGTTATACGCTGCCGAGCGCTGGGAATGTTCAGAATGCGCGACGAAAAGGGAGGCGACGACAAGGTGCTGTGCGTCCCAGCGGGTGACCAGCGCGCTTCTTGGCGCACGGAGATCGATGACGTCTCCGAGTTCCACCGCCTGGAAATTCAACATTTCTTCGAGGTATACAAAGATCTCGAACCGGGAAAGTCCGTGGAAGGCGCGCATTGGGTCGGCCGCGAGGAGGCCGAAGCCGAGATCAAGGCCTCCTTCCAGCGCGCCGTCGACGAACACTATTACGACCACTGCTGAGACTTGCTGAGGTGGGCGGCATGCCGCCCACCTCTGAAGCGCGGCATGCCGCCGAGGGGAAGCGCGAAGCGCACGACTAGGCCAAATCCACCGGCTCCCGAAGCGATCGCGGGAGCCGCGCGACGGCGACGATCCCGAGGCACACGAGCACCGTGGCGGCAACGGCCATCGCCGCGGCGAACCCTGCATGTTGGACGGCGAATCCGGTCAGGAGCGGACCGCCCGCCAGCCCGCCGGCGTAGGCGAGATTGTAGAGGGCGAAGGACCCGCCCAGCGTGGGCGGGACGGAACGGCTCCCCTGCTGGCTCATGAGCGTGGTCGAGGGCGTCAGGAGCAGTGCGGAGGACGCGCCGAGGAGAACCATGCCGGCGCTTGTCTGCCACATTTCGTCGGCCGCGCCGATCACCACGAGCGCTGTCGCGGCGGTGACAACGCCGCCTCCGACGAAGAGCCGAGGCGAAACGGCTGCGACGAAGCGCCCAACGATCGGATTAGCTGTGATTGAGGCGAGCACCGCAAGCCCGAAGAGCAGCCCGATGGTTAGTGAACTGGCTTTCAGGTGCACCGGCAGCACCGGCTCGACCCCGGAGAGCACGGCCGCGCCGACGACGACGGCTAGCACGATCGAGAAGGACCCCGGCACCCTTAGCACGGCGAGGGGACCTGCGGCGTCGTCCGTGACCCGGGGCGATTCTTTCACCAGTATGATCCGCATAACGCCGTCGACGACGGCCACGGCGGCGGCGAACAAGAAGGGGGATGCGGTGCCGAAATGCTCAACGAGGAGCCCTGCCAGCGGCGGGCCGACGAGCACGCCGAGGGTGATCGTCGACAGCGCGACGCCCATTGACTGGCCGCGTTTTTCCATCGGCGTGGTCGCAGCGATGAGGCAGAGTGCGGCCACCCAGGACATGCCGCCCGCGATGCCCTGGGCAAGGCGGGCGACCATCAGCAGCCAGTAGGGGCCGCCGGTTGCGAAAAGCAGCGTCGCGGCGGCCAACCCGCCCAGTCCGATCAGCAGCGGAGTACGAGGGCCGTGCCGGTCGACGACGCGGCCGGCGAACAAGGTGGCGACAATCATCGCCGCGGCGTAGGAGGCGAATAACACTCCCGTGGCAGCCGACCCCGCCCCGACTACCGCGGGAAGACGCGGCAAAACCGGAACGGCCAAACCGTGCACGAGCATGTCCGTGAACAGGGCGGCCGACGACACGACGAGCGCTCGCGCCGGCGTGGTTCCCCCGGTTGGGGGATTGTATGGAACAGTCATGAGAATCAAAGTCTTTCTAGGAGAGCAACCCCCTCACCAGAGCAGCGACCGCTGCGTCGAGGCCTTGGGGCTGCGGAAGGTCTTGTGGCCGGGTCACCGCCGTAACGGTGAACCCTTGCAGCAACACGAGCGTCAGGCTCGCGATCTGATCCGGCGGCAACGCGCCCGCGGGGAGCGAGGCGGAGGCGAGCAATTCGGCGATTCGCGCGTGCCAACGGTCCAACCCCGAGCTTTTCTCAGCCCACCCAGAGGCTTTCTCACCCCATCCAGAGGCTTTCTCGCCACATCCAGAGGCTTTCTCGCTACATTTGGGGGTCGTCTCGCCTAACGCATAGTTTTCTTCGGCCGAGTCGGCGTCCTCCCCACCTGCCCCGGGGGTCTTCTCGCCCGGATTCGAGGCCTTCGCGGGAACGCGTCCGAACCCTTGCGGCGCGACAAACACGGTCGTGTAGGCCAAAGCCCTGAACATCAGGTTTTCAGAGAGCAGCTGTACATACGCGGTGAACAGGCCTGACAACCACGACGCCGCCTCGACGTCGCCGTCCGACTCCGCAAAAAGCCGTTCGCCGTACTCGGACCACCCCCACGAGAGCGCTTCGCGCAGCAACGCGCGCTTGTCGCCAAAATGGTGGTGCAACGCGCCGCGCGTCACACCCGCACGCTCGGAAATCGCCTCGAACGTCGCCCCCCGCCACCCCTTTTCTTCGAAAACCATCAGCGCCGCCTTACACAGCGACAGACGCGTTCGTTTCGCGTCTTCAACAGAACGTCTCATACATACAGGTTAACACGTATGTATGAAAGACGCAGATATGCGGCAGTCTGTTCTGAGAGTCAAGGGCCATGGAGCGTCAAAAGTCGTGGCCCTCCGCAAGCCCCGTGCCCGACGGGAGTCCCAGACCTCCGCCGCCACACGTCTGCGGGAAAGGCGGCGGGAACGTCGGCCGCGGGGGCCAGAAACAATCCGCCGTCAGGCGTCTGCGGGCGAGGCTCATCTACAGCAAGAGCCGTTTCCAACAAGAATGATTTGCAAAAGGGGCGGGCCGTCAGCCCGCCCCTTCGCGTGTGTTTCGCCTCTGTTGGCCGCCTCTCGCGAGGCCCGGTCCACGCCCTCGGCTCGCGCACGGCGTCGAATGCCACGCTCGGCGTCGCGAGCCATCGATCGCGCCTCCACACGCCCGCCGGCCGCGCGCCAATCATGCCCATGCGTGCGGCCGGCAGCCGATCTTTTCCCATGCGGCAGCTGGATCGGACGTTTGCGGTCGGCCGTTGATTCGCGCCGACTGTCCGCCCGTCAGCCGACGATGCGGAGGTAGACCGGACTCCCCCACACCTTGCGTTCCTGGGTTCCCATCGAAGGATTCCACGCCGCGATATGCATGTTGTTGCCCGTGTAGATTCCGGTGTGCCCCGGCCACCACATAAGGTCGCCGGGCTGGCGCTGCGAGGCGGGAACCACCTTGTAACCACCCCAGAATTGCCCGAGGCGGCCGCCCGTTCTTCGCGGTGTCTCCCGCCCAAAGTGGGCGTAAACATAGTGCGTGAAGCCAACGCAGTCCCACCCGCTGGAAGGATTCGTCCCGCCCCACACGTACCTGACGCCGGCGAATTGGCGCGCATAAGCCACTATCTGCGAGCCGACGCCGGAGCCCGATGCGGCAACTTGTTGCCCTTGCCTCTGCGCCGCAACCTGCTGGGTCTGCTTCTGCTTCGCGGCTTGCTGCGCAGCGCGCTGTTGCGCGGCTTGCTGAGAAGCTTGCTGCCGAACAGCGGCTTGCGCTTGCCGTTGGGCAGCGGCACGTTGCCGGGCGGCCTGTTGTGCAGCCGCCCGCTGCGCTTGCTTTTGCGCTGCGGCCTGTTGCATTTTCACCTGTGCAGCAACTCGCTGGTCCGCAGCCCGCTGCGCCTGCTTTTGCGCCTCAACTTGCCGTTCAGCAGCCCGTGACGTCGACGCCGAAGCGGGCCCGGCTTTCACTGTTGATAACGGTCGGGAACCTGCAGTTGCCTCGGGGCCAGCGAGCAAATGAGAACCAGCCGACGCCACCGGGGAAGCCGAAGCACCAGCACCGACGGCCGTTCTCTCCCCTGACTCTGCGCCTCTCTCCCCTGACCCTGCGCCGGGATCCATGGACTGCGCCGAGCCGTCCGCGGCCGCCGCAGAATCGCTATTTTTTACGACGGATCCGCCATTTTGTGTTCCCGAAGCCTCAACGCTCACCGCAGAGCCGCCGTTTTGTTGACCCGAAGCTCCAGCATCCGCCGCAGTATCGCTGCTTTGTGTCTCCGAAGCCCCTGCCCTAGCGTCGATAATCTCATCGGTGCTCGGCCCCGCTGACGCCTTCGCCGAGGCTTCCCTCTCAACGGTTCGTAAAGCCCGCTCTCTTGCCTCCGAAACGATTTTTCGGCTCTCCTCGTCAGCTTTGGCCTTTGCCGCCGCTTCCTTCTGGTCTTGCTGCTCGCGCACGAGCTCCGCCGTCGTCCCCTTCTGCGAAGCCAATTTTGAAATCAGCCGATCTCGTTCCTTGGAAATCCGAAGAATCTGAGCCTGCGCACTCGAGGCTGCAGTTGCTGCTTTCGACGAGGCGTCAGCAGCCTCCTGCGCCACATTTTTTTCCGAACTCGCCTTTTCCTCGGCCTTCTTCTGCAAGGTTGCAGCTGTAGACCGAGCCGTTTTGAATCGGGTGAGATCCCGGTTGGCCTTCTTTGCGAGGATCCGATAAGCACGCGCCTTTTCCGTCGCCACGCGATAGTCATCGACGCCCAGCCCGATATCGCCACCGCTGACCGCTCCGGCTCCGTGTTTGTAGATCGAGGTCGACACCTCGGAAAGCCGCTTACGGGCCGCACCCAGCTGCTTATCGGCCGTTTCGACCGCATCCTGGGCATCCATGGCCTCCCCGATCGACGTCGACAGCCGCTGCTGAGCGGCAACCGATGCGGCTTCGGCCCTGGCGGCGTCGACCCGAAGCTCATTCGCCTTCGAGCCCAACTGGGTCAAACGGGCCTCCATGCCCGAAATGTCAGCCTCCGTTTGCTGCTCGGCCTCCTTCGAAGCGGCGACGTCGGCTTCATTGGTGGCGTCACTGGCGTCATTGCCACGCGCCGGGAGTACGACGGCGGTCGAAAGCGCCAAAGCGATCGCCCCCGAAGCTCCCTTGTACCACTTGCGAATACTCACGCATTCCTCCGGTCAATTCGGTGTGTGGTGCGGAGAACCAGCCTCCAGGCTCTCCGCACCACACATTTGTCACAACAGTCACGAATATATAACAATCATTGCTTAAATCTCGTATTAGTAACACTATTCACACAAATAACATCCACGTAATTAATCCCGCTTTAGCAGCCCTTCAAGCACACAACCCATATCTACACGCTTAAAATTTTTACCATCCACTCGCAGAAAATCACTTGCCACATCTCTACGAGACTGCGAAAAACGAATTAATACACATAAAATACAAGCATGTGCTCTGCTGACGGTTCGCTGCCGATGTTGAGGAGGTTCACGTGAAAGAGACCTATTCTTTTCGCGAAGGTCTGGAACGACGCTTACTTCCCGACAACGAAAGCCTAGAGAGTAACAGAAACCACGCAAGTTGCCGAATGCCCTTTCGGCTAGCAGCGGCCTGCACAGCTCTTTTGACCTTATTTCTAGGCGCATGCCGCATCGATACAGCGATGGAGTTCAAAGCCGACGGCAGCGCACACACAGAAGTCATATTCGAAGACGACGGAGCCATGAAAGAGCTGAAGAGCAGCTGTAATGACCTTAAATCTCTCCTACCTGCGACTCATAGGTTTCTGGCACAAGGAAAGTTAGAAGACATCACTCCACCGGGCGGGTATTTGACATGCAAAGTGACATCGGACGCCATGTCCGAGCGAATTAAATTTACCGAGAACGCCACATCCTCCTCAATCACATCAAAAGCCTTTACCGAGAAAAAAGAAGATTACGAGACAATATCAGCAACTACGAAAATCACGATGCCAGGTAAAGTCATTAAATCAACCGTAGGAACAATCGAAGGAAATACGGTAATAATCAAAGACCTCAACTACGCCGTCAATGGTTTTACCATTGTCGCAGAAAAGGATGGTTCCGCTTCAGGGACGTCGCATAGCAGTTCGAGAAGTCCTCAAGTTTCTAGCATGGATGGCTCGTCGGGTTTGCCGGTATGTGCATGGGTGAGCATCGCTGTCGGCGGCATAGTATGCGCTCTTGGCATCGTGACAATTGCCCGAACCCGCAAACGCAAACATCAAAATGCGGGAGCGCCAGGCCAGCAGCTGTACGGTGCTCCTGGCCCAGATGGTGGCCCATGGCGGCCGCCATACCGGCAATAGACGAGCCGAAAACTTTCTACGCGTCACTTACATTTCTTGCTCAACCTTACCCGGGACACGCCGATATTGAACGTTGGCTATGGCGTAGTCTGTACAAGGCACAGCGTACTTTTCGAGAATGTGGCTGAGCCTTTTTGAAAGGCTTTGGACCGGTCTAGTACTCTGTATTTCAATGGGGTAGGCTGACGGGATACGAACGAGTAGCTTTGCTGCCGGTTCGTTGCCGATGTTGAGGAGGTTTACGTGAAAGAGACTTTTTTCTCGCAGAGATTCGGAACAAGGCTCGCTCCCCGACAACAAACGCGTAGAAAACAAAAAACCCACACAACTTGCCAAATGCCCTTACGGCTAGCAGCGGCCTGCACAGCTCTTTTGACGTTGTTCCTGGGTGCATGCCGCATCAATACGGCAATGGAGTTCAAAGCCGACGGCAGCGCACATACAGAAATCGTATTCGAAGACAATAGGGGTTCTTTTCGAAAACTGGATAGTACTTGTAATGATCTTAAAGACCTCTTACTTGCGACTCATAAATTCCTTGCTCAAGCAAAAATAGAAGATACTACTCAACCTGGTGGGTATTTGACGTGCAAAGTGACATCGGATGTCATGTCCGAGCGAATTAAATTTACTGAGAACGCCACATCCTACTCAATCACATCAAAAGCCTTTACAGAGAAAAAAGAATACTATGAGACGATATCGGCAACTACGAAAATCACGATGCCAGGTAAAGTCATTAAATCATCCGTAGGAACGATCAAAGGAAATACAGTAATAATCAAAGACCTCAACTACACCGTCAATGGTTTTAGGATCGTGGCAGAAAAGGGTGGTTCCGCTTCAGGGACGTCGCATAGCGGTTCGAGAAGTCCTCAAGTTTCTAGCATGGATGGATCGTCGGATTTGCCGGTATCGGCGTGGGTGAGCATCGCTGTCGGCGGCATAGTGTGCGCTCTTGGCATCATAGCGATTGCCCGCGCACGCAAACGCAAGCATAGAGGTACAGGCGTGCCCGGCCCGCAGCTGTATGGAGGTCATGGCCCAGACACTAGGCCATGGCAGCCTCCTTACCGGCGATAGACGAGCCGAAGACGCAGCAAGCTGGGGACTTAGTTCGCTCAGGGGGATGTTGAGGCATATCGGGGACGAGAACTTGTGAAGGGAGCGGGGCAAGAATGGGTTGTTTCTTACCCCGCCCCCTTCTGTTTTTACTGAGTTGTGGGTTTACCGAGTGTCGGGCTTGGACGTGTGCGTTTGGTGGGTGTGTCCTGCTGGCAGGAAAGTGATTTTGCGGTCGGGTTCGTAGGCTGATGTGGCCGACCGTTCGGGCTGGAAACTATGCTTGTCTTCGTCCTTGTTGTCTTGTTTGCGTGTGCGGCGTGTGCCGGTGAGGTTCGACAAGGCCCGAGACGTGGCAGGGTCTTTCGGGCCGCCTGTTCTCGACTGCCCGTTTACCGCCGCAGCTGTTTGAGCTCTTGATGAGCCGCCAAGAGCTCCGCGGGTTGTCGCAGCCCGACCGGTAGGGCTGGCACCGCGAGCGGTCCGCCCGGCCCCGGCACTGCGTGCGCCGCTGGACGCGCCTCGTGTGCCGGTGCCTATGCTTCGGGCCGAAGATGAAGGCCGGTTCGCAGTGGTACGGGTCGAAGATACGGCCGAGCGATTCGTGGTGCGGGCTGTTTGGTTTGCCTCGTTTATCCGTGCCCGAGAAGCGGTGGTGGTTCCTTTGAGGATGCCTGAGCTTCGCGTGGAGGGAGTGGCCACTCGCGCCCGAGAGGCAGTGGTGGTTCCTTTCAGAATGCCCGAGCTACGCCCAGCGCCCGCGCTGGCAGGACGGGCGATGCCTGTGGCCCCGCCTCGAGGCGTCACGCTCCTGCCCGCCGCCGTGGTTTTACCAGCCGTGGGTGTGCGCACAGCGGTGGTGGCCCCGCGGAGAATCCCCCGTCCCGAGGAGGCAGGCGTTCGCCTGGCGGCTCCTGACTGGGTGGCGACCCTCGACGATGTCGGGACGCTACGGGCGAGTCTGACGGCACGGACTGCTTGATAGGCCTTGTACCCGGCAACAGCCGTCCCCCCGGCCATAGCCGCAGCCGTCGCAAGAGGATTATGCACACTGGGCGAATCCAACACCGACGGCCGCCATGCCCCGCCACTGCCGGCAGCGCCATGGGGAGCGTAATGCGAGGCCTGCAACGCCACATCAGACGAGCCCAACACGCCGGTCCCGGCATGCCCGGCACTGCCCGTGCCTGCAGCGCTCCAGTCAGTGGCCGAACGCGGCACACCGCCGGCAGGTCCGACACTCCCAGAAACATTCCCCGCACCGGTGTCTCCCAGGCCGGTCCCAGAGCCGCTCTCGGGGCTTGACGTGCCTATCGATATACCGCCGGCCGGGTCGTGTCCGCCACTAGAATCATGGCCACCAGAGTCTGATGCAGGTTTGGTCGGGGACGGGACATCCGCGGGTTGGAAAGGCAGCTGGCTGATAGCCTCTAGCGTGGCCTGCCGCGAAGCGGCAAGAACCTCCGACGCCTTAGCGTCCAGTTTCGCATGTATAGCATCTCGAGCAGACCGCGCCTGCGCAAGGACAACATCTCCCGCCGGACTCGACTGCGCCACAGTTTCCTGTACTTTAAACGCCTTGTTAGCATCTTTTAAATCTTTTTGCAGGTCTCGGCTGGTTTGTTGGGCGTCGCGTGCGGTGTTGATGACTGTTGTGCGCACTTTGACGAGTTCGTCGAGTCCTTGAGCATAGCCGCGGATTTGCCTACCTAAGGAGGCGAATTCTTTCTGGGCTGCCTTGGCCGTGCTACCGAGCATGCCGATATCGGCGGCGACTTTGTCGGTCAGGTCGGCCACCAGATTCAGATCCTTTTTGATTTCCATGATCGATTCATTGGTCGCCTCATTGACCGTGGGGTTCCACGGCTCAATCCCGAACACCCGGTCAACATTAGGAGTGGCCACGAGCCCGCCTCGCATTCTCATAAGCACGAGCCCGGTTCGCATCAGCTCGGGTATCTCCCCCGCTTGAATCACTGTCTCCAGCCCCGTTGTCCCCCATAGGAGTCTGAATGTCCACATTGGTGCCCGTCAGGCTTGCCGCTGCTTTGCAGAACGACATGATCTTAACAACTTCCGCTGGCGGGGTATATGAGAAACGATCAGTCAACCTCGCCAACGCAGCTATATACCGCTGGCGTTGACCGGTATCCAGTTCCTCGATATCCAGCAGCGCTTTCTGCAACACGAGGATATTACGCGTAAACCGCTCCGAGGTCGCCCCCAACTCGTCATTGATCGTCAACAACGACCCATGCAATGGCTGATGGAACTGATCAATCTCACCCAGATCAGTCCACGCCTCAACCGTGGCCTTGACACTGGAATAGAACCGTCCTTTGGCGTTCTGGAAGTGCTCACTCGCCTGCTGCAACAGACCCAACTGCTGATCGAACAGGCCAGTGTTAATATAAAAAGTTCCCACCCCAGGACACCTCCCTTTCAAAACTTATACTGCACTATCGTGGGTTTTTACAGCGAACGAAGACTTCTGGAAACACCTCCAGAACACTTTCTGATCACTCAATAGTAGAATACCTTGAATCAGCCGATGCCACCACCCCCACACACCAGTTACCTACATCACATTCGGGTGTCGGGGTGTCCGCCCACCTTCCAGACCGTCCAGCCCCGCCGGCGGCAAGACTACACGAGTAGCACACCCACAACCGGCTTGGGCAGCGAGCCTGCACGAGGAAGCGGTGACAGGCCCATTGCACCTCATACTAAACGGACCTATGACTTCTCGAGCACTTCCGAGCCTAACCCAAAACCATTCCGAAAACCACCGATTACACCAAGCTTTCTCAACCGCCTTTCCTCCTACAAACTCATACAGGTCTCCCAACGCAAAAACCGCCATACTTATCCCTCGAAACAAACACAGACAGAATATCGGAGCACCACAAATTCCCGGCAAACAAACAAAAGTAGGGCACCATAAACAAGACCCAGACACCACGCCCAAGCCGCTCTAAACTCTCCGACCCTCGGCTACAAAACCAGGACGCTTCCCACCCGCTTGTCATACTGCAAGCCCGCACCCTACCAGCAGACACCAGCACCTCCGTTCATCTATGAAGACGACGTGGCGACTTGACCCACCTCCCCCTCAGGCATCTATGCTTATCGTTATGTTCATGCGAATGCCCAACTAGCGCACGCCCCGCTGACCAGCCCGGCGCTGCGCTGCAAGCCATCGACAAATCGTCCTATACGGGCTTGCTCGGCAGCTGAACATAAGCGAACAACAGGCGACTAACGTCGCACGCTGCCGTGTCTACACGCCCCGGACCTATAAAGGAGTAGACATGACCGAACAAAAGTGGGGCTTTGACACCCTCCAGATCCACGCGGGTCAAACCCCCGATTCCGATTACGGATCGCGCGCTCTGCCCATCCACCAGACGACGTCCTTCGTTTTTCCCGATGCGGAAACGGCGGCGGGTCGCTTCGCCCTGACAACGCCCGGCAACATATACACGAGGATCACCAATCCAACCCAGGGCGTCGTCGAAGAAAGGCTTGCGGCTCTCGAAGGCGGGGCAGCGGCTCTTCTGGTCGCCTCGGGTCAGGCCGCCGAGTTCTACACATTCCTCAACCTCGCCCAAGCGGGAGACGAGATCGTAGCTTCGCCGTCGCTGTATGGCGGTACGTACAACCTGCTGAAGGTGACTCTCGCCCAGGTCGGCATCGTCGTCAAATTCGTCGAAAACCCCGACGATCCCGAATCCTGGCGGGCTCTCATCACCGACCGCACCCGCGCCCTGTACGGCGAAACCGTCCCTAACCCCAAGGGCGACATCCTCGACATCCAGGCTCTGGCGGACATAGCGCACCAAAACGGCATTCCTCTGGTCGTCGACAACACGATCGGAACTCCCTACAACGTGCGGCCTTTCGAGCATGGCGCGGACATCGTGGTCGAATCAACGACGAAGTTCCTCAGCGGCCACGGCACGTCGCTTGGCGGAACCATCATCGAGAGAGGCGATTTCGACTGGACGAATGGCAAGTTCCCTCTCCTATCCGAGCCTGACGAAAGCTACAACGGCCTTGTATTCGCGTCCATCGGCCCCGGCGCCTTCGTCACGAGGATTCGCGCCGTGCTGCTGCGCGACACCGGCGCCGTCATCTCCCCCTTCAACGCCTTCCTTCTGGCCCAGGGTTTGGAGACCCTTTCGCTGAGGGTCGAGCGGCATCTGACCAACGCAAAGGCCGTGGCCGAATTCCTCGACAGGCACGACGGGGTCGAATCCGTGCGCTACTCGAGCCTGGTATCGTCCCCGTATTACGAGCTCGCCCAAAAGTATGCGCCGAAGGGCGCAGGGTCCGTTTTCACTTTCGAGATCAGGGGCGGCGCTGACGCCGGGCGGCGCTTCATCGACGCCCTCGAGCTATTTTCCAATGTCGCGAATGTCGGGGACGTGCGTTCCCTAGCCATTCACCCGGCATCGACCACACACTCGCAGATGACCGAAGACGAGCTCTTGGCCGCGGGTATCAGCCCAGGAACGGTGCGTCTCTCAATCGGCATCGAGTCGATCGAAGATATTCTAGCCGACCTTGATCAGGCTATCGCCACGGCGACCGCCGCCTAACGGCAACGCTATGCCCCGGCCGGTCGCTCACTGTGACCAATCATAGGTCGCCATTCGAGCCCGGGTTGCTGTTTGGTCGCTGGCCTTGCGGCCAAACACAAACCGCTGCTCCACGACAGCCCGTCGTGGAGCGTAGGCCAACGAACGATCGCAGGCCAGTCAGCGGCCGCAAGCAGCAGACAGGCTGGGGCCCTCTCACGGACGGAGCCGACAGATGCCAACCGATTCACCTAATTTCCTGGTCGGGCACCCACCGCTTGATCACGTTACCGACGCCGAGCCCATCGGCGACTTCGACACCGGGTATTACCCGCGTCCACGCTTGAGGATCCCGGTCACGGGCGCCTGGCGCGAAGGGGATGACCCCGGTGAGCGCCAATTCGTCGACGTCGGCCCCGTGGAGCTGGAATTGGGCGGGCGCTTGCCAAAAGTGCGCATGGCGTATGAAACCTGGGGAAAGCTCAATGACGATGCTTCCAACGCGATTCTTCTGTGCCATGCCCTCACGGGCGATTCGCACGCAACCAGCCGCGATGGAAAGTCAGGATGGTGGAAGGACATCGTGGGGCCAGGTCTGGCCATCGACACCGAACGCTACTTCGTCGTGTGCCCCAACGTTCTAGGCGGATGCCAAGGAACTACGGGACCGGCTGATCTCGCGCCTGACGGCAGACCCTGGGGGCCGCGATTTCCCGAGGTGACTATTCGCGACATGTGTGCGGCTGAGGCGAAGCTGGCCGATCTGCTCGGCGTAGGACGTTGGGCGCTCGTGGCCGGCGCGAGCTTCGGGGGAAACCGGACGATGGAATGGGCCGCGTCTTTCCCCGACAGGGTGGCGGCCATTGCCGTGCTCGTTTCGGGCCCGGCCTCTACGGCCGAACAGGTGGCTTTCGGCCACTTTCAGCTCAAGGCCGTCCAGGGCGACCCCAAGTGGCGGGGTGGAAACTACTACGATGCGCCAGAAGGCGACGGCCCTTCCTCAGGTTTGGGCTTCGCTCGGGAAATAGCGCATTTGACCTATCGTTGCGCGCCCGAACTCGATGCGCGGTTCGGCCGGAATGCACAGGAAGGCGAAGACCCCCTTCACGGCGGGCGCTATGCTGTAGAGAGCTATCTCGACTATCACGCCTACAAACTCGCCATGCGATTCGACGCGAATTCTTATCTTGTCATCACCCGTTCGTTCATGACGCATGATATAGGGCGGGGACGCGGCGGAGTCGACCATGTGCTCGAGCAGATGACGATTCCCGCTTTGGTTGTAGAGGTGGATTCGGATCGGCTCTTCTACCCTCGGGACATGCGTTCGTTGGCAGCAGCTCTGCCCGGAGCCGACGGCGTAGCAACCGTTTACTCGCGCCACGGCCATGACGGTTTTCTCATCGAGAACGACCAAGTCACCTCGATTGTGAGGGGCTTCCTCAGCCGGCTTGACGAGGAACGATCGAGAGTCCGCGATCAGACGGACGGTGACGACTATAATCCGGACGACTGCACTCCGGGCAATTGCACTCCAGACGACGGGGACGCCGCAGAAGTCGGAGCGAACGGCGACGGCGGCAAGGGCACCGTGGGCGTCCGAACGGCGGGCAGCGACGGGAGCGCAGCAACAGTCCGGGCGGCGGATGGCAGTGGGGACGCAGTAACAGTCCAAGCAAGCGGCGGGAACAGAGGTCAAGCGGGAGGCGCTGACAACGAAGCTCACAAAAAGGCAGCTCATAGCACCCACGCCGCGGATGGCAATGGTTCGGCGAGCACTAACCGTCCGACGAGTAGCACCGTTAATTCAACGAATGGCGTCGTCGATTGGGCAAGCGGCCCCGTCCATTCGTTAAATAACAACGTAGGTTTGGCGAATGGGGCTGTTGGATTGGCTAACGCAACATCAATTCGGTGAGCGGTGCCGCCGATTCGGTGAATGGTACCGCTGATTCGTGAGCGGTACCGCCGATTTGGTGAATGGCACCGCTGATTCGTGAGCGGTACCGTCGATTCCGCGTCGGACGTTGATTTTCCGTTGGCTAGAACCGCGGGCGTAAGCCGAATCCACCTCGGAATTCAAGGGCAACTCTAGAACCACTCTCGAGGAATCTAGTGCTACTCTCCAGAAAGTCCTCGTTCGGAGAGGCAGATGCACCTGTTGATGTACTTGTCTAGATTTGTCGCAGCGCCGCAGGAACGTTGGTTCGCCGAAAGGCGTTTAGCGTGCCTGCGTCGGAGCTGGCGGTGGTCCTCCCGAAACCTTCGATGGCGAAGCAGGCGAGCTTCCACT